>JACZKT010000279.1 GCA_014859905.1 Rubrivivax sp. | reverse complement strand
CGGTGATGGCGCTGGCGCAGAGGGAACGCGCCGCGTAGCCTGTGCGCGCTGTACCCGCACTACGGCGCCGGGACGGCCAGCACCCGCACGCGCACGCCGGCCAGCGCGACGACCTGGCCCGCGCGGATCTTGCAGGTCTTGCGCAGTTCCACCTGGCCGTCGACCTGCACGCGGCCGGCGGCCACCATCGCCTTGGCCAGGCCGCCGCTGGCCGCCAGGCCGGTGGCCTTGAGCAGGGTGTCGAGCGTGATGTGCTCGCCGCGCAGGGGAAAGTCGATCTGCTGCATCAGTGGGGTCCTCGGGTCGAAGGCAGGCGTGCCGTAACGCGCGCGCAGGGGTCAGGTGCGAAGTCTGCGGCCAGAATGGCGGCATGCCCGCCCCGCCGCCTGCCCCCACTCAGCCGCGCAACCCGCTGCACGGAATGACGCTGGAGGCCGTCGTCACCGCCCTCGTGGCCCACTACGGCTGGCCGAGCTTAAGCGAGCGCATTCCGCTGCGCTGTTTCACCAGCGAGCCGAGCGTGGCTTCGAGCCTGAAGTTCCTGCGCAAGACGCCGTGGGCGCGCGAGAAGGTCGAGGCGCTGTATCTGTTCATGCTGCGCGATACGGCGCGGGCGCAGCGGATGGGTATTCCTCCCTCTCCCGCTTGCGGCAGAGGGAGCGAGACTGCGCTCACATCCCCGCGTAGTTCGGCCCGCCGCCGCCCTCGGGCGTGACCCAGACGATGTTCTGCGTCGGGTCCTTGATGTCGCAGGTCTTGCAGTGCACGCAGTTCTGGGCGTTGATCTGCAGCCGCTCGCTGCCGTCGGCGGCGGCCACGAACTCGTAGACGCCGGCCGGGCAGTAGCGGCTTTCGGGGCCGGCGTAGGTCTCCAGGTTGACCGCCACCGGCACCGACGCGTCCTTCAGCGTCAGGTGCGCGGGCTGGTTCTCTTCGTGGTTGGTGTTGCTCATGAACACCGAAGACAGGCGGTCGAAGGTCAGCACGCCGTCGGGCCTGGGGTAGCGGATCGGCTCGACCTGGGCCGCTGCGTGCAGCCGGGCGTGGTCGGGCGTGCGGTTGCGGATCGTCCACGGCGGGCTCTTCACGCCCAGCCTGGGCAGCAGCCACTGCTCCACGCCGGCCATCAGCGAGCCGATGGCGTTGCCCTTCTTGTACCAGGCCTTGAAGTTGCGCGCGGCCCTCAACTCGTCGTGCAGCCAGCTCTTCTCGAAGGCTTCGGGGTAGGTCGTGAGCTCGTCGCCCGCGCGGCCGGCCTTCAGGGCGCTGGCCATCGCCTCGGCGGCCAACATGCCGCTCTTGATCGCCGCGTGGCTGCCCTTGATGCGCGCCGCGTTCAGCGTGCCGGCGTCGCAGCCGACCAGCGCGCCCCCCGGGAACACCAGCCTGGGCAGCGCGTTCAGCCCGCCGGCGGCGATCGCGCGGGCGCCGTAGCCGACGCGCTTGCCGCCTTCGAGGTGGGCGCGGATGGCCGGATGCGTCTTCCAGCGCTGCATCTCCTCGAAGGGGCTGATCCAGGGGTTCTGGTAGTCCAGGCCGGTGACCAGGCCCAGCGTCGCCAGCTTGCCTTCCAGGTGGTACAGGAAACCACCGCCGTAGCTGTGGTCGTCCATCGGCCAGCCGGCGGTGTGCACGACCAGGCCCGGCTGGGCCTTCGCGGGGTCGATCTCCCACAGCTCCTTGATGCCGATGGCGTAGGTCTGCGGGTCGCGCCCGGCGGCGAGGTCGAAGCCGGCGATGAGCTGCTTGCCCAGGTGCCCACGCGCGCCCTCGGCGAACACGGTGTACTTTCCGAGCAGCTCCATACCGAGCTGGAAGCCTTCGTGCGGCTGGCCGTCCTTGCCGATGCCGAGGTTGCCGGTGGCCACGCCGCGCACCGCGCCGTCTTCGCCGTACAGCACTTCGGCGGCGGCGAAGCCCGGGAAGATCTCCACGCCCAGCGACTCGGCCTGCGTGGCCATCCAGCGCACCACCGCGCCCAGGCTGATGACGTAGTTGCCGTGGTTGTTCAGCGCCTCGGGAACCAGCCACGGCGGCACGCGCGTCGCGCCGCTGCTGCAACCGGTGACCGCCGACGAGGTGCTGTTCCTGAACGCCAGCGGCGCGCCCTGCGCCTGCCAGTCGGGCAGCAGCTCGGTGATCGCACGCGGGTCCATGACCGCGCCGCTGATGATGTGGGCGCCGGGTTCGGAGCCCTTTTCCAGCACCACCACGGACAGGCCGGCGTCGATCTGCTTGAGGCGGATCGCGGCGGCCAGGCCGGCCGGGCCGGCACCCACGATCACCACGTCGTACGCCATGACTTCGCGCGGGCCGTGCTGGGCCAGGATTTCTGCTGGGGACATGGAAGCTCTCCGTAGGGGAGGAAGATTCTAGGAGGCGTCAGCAGCCGTCGGCCGGTAAGGAATTCGGCACTGGCGATGCCCGCCAGCGTCGGCGCATCGAGTCCGGCAGGTGCGTCGCCGCCGGCCGTCGCCAGCCGGGTCGGCCGCGGGCCTGCACTTGGATACCATCGCGGCCGGGAGGGCTGGCCGTGGAGGTGGCGATGACAATGGACGGGGTGGACTGCGAAATTCAGGGCGCCGAGATGCACTTGCAGCCGGGCCGCCATTCGCCGGGGCACACCACCGGCACACCGAGCCGAGTGCCGCAAGTCGCGTGAACGCCATCCTCGACGCCTTCTGGCGCGCTGTCGCCTACTGCCTGCATCCGCGACTGATGCTGTGGTCGCTGCTGCCGCTGCTGCTGGCGGGCGGCACGGTGGCACTGCTCGGCTGGGCCTACTGGGAGCCGGCGGTGGCCGCGGTGCGCGACACGCTGGAGCGGTGGGCGCTGACCTCGGCCATGCTGGAGTGGCTGGAATCGGTGGGTGCAAACCAGCTGCGAACGCTGGTCGGGCCGATGATCGTGGTGGCGCTGGCGGTGCCGGTGCTGGTGCTCGTCTCACTGTTGCTGGTGGCCACGCTGATGACACCGGTCATCGTGCGCGTGGTGGCGGCACGGCGCTTTCCCGACCTGCAACAGCGCCGTGGCGCGACCTGGTGGCACGGGCTGCTGTGGGCCCTGGCCTGCACTGTGGCGGCCTTGCTGGCACTGCTGCTGAGCGTTCCGCTGTGGCTGGTGCCGCCCCTGGTGCTGGTGCTGCCGCCGTTGATCTGGGGCTGGCTGACTTACCGCGTGTTGGGCTTCGACGCGCTGGCACTGCACGCCAGCGCGGTCGAGCGGCACTTCATCCTGCGCCGCCAGCGCTGGGCCCTGCTGGCCATGGGCATCTTCTGCGGCTACCTGGGTGCGCTGCCGTCGATGATGTGGGCGCTGAGCGCAGCGACGCTGATCTTTGCGCCGCTGCTGGTGCTGGCCTCGGTGTGGCTGTACACGCTGGTCTTCGCCTTCGCCGCGCTGTGGTTCGCGCACTTCACCCTGGCCGAGCTGCAGCGCCTGCGCGGCGCCGAGACGGCGACGGCCGCAAGCACCATCGAATCGGGCGTCAGCGCATGAACATCGGCCTCATCATCGTCGGCGACGAAATCCTGTCGGGCAAACGCCAGGACAAGCACCTGGCCAAGGTCATCGAGTTGCTGGCCGCGAGGGGGCTGATGCTGTCGTGGGCGCGCTATGTCGGCGACGACCGGCCGCGCATCACCGCGACGCTGCAGCAGGCCTTTGCCGGCGGCGACCTGGTGCTGTGCACCGGCGGCATCGGCGCCACGCCCGACGACCACACGCGCCAGTGCGCTGCCGCGGCGCTGGCCGTGCCGCTGCAACTGCACCCCGAGGCCAGGGCCTTGATCCTGGAGCGCATGCGCGACGTAGCGGCCGAGCAGGGCCAGCCCTTCGATCCCGAGCGCGCCGACAACGTGCACCGCCTGAACATGGGCGTGTTTCCGCAGGGCGCGCTGATCATCCCCAACCCGTACAACAAGATCCCGGGCTTCTCCTGCGGCCACGTGCACTTCGTGCCCGGCTTCCCGGTCATGGCCTGGCCGATGATCGAATGGGTGCTGGACCAGCGCTACGCCCACCTGCAAGGCGGCGCGCGCACGCTGGAGCGCTCGGTCATCGTCTTCGGCACCATGGAGGCCAGCCTGACGCCGCTGATGGAGGACATCGAGGCGCGCTACCCCGGCGTCAGGGTGTTCAGCCTGCCCAGCGTCGACCACCCGCAGTGGGGCCGCCACATCGAGCTCGGCGTCAAGAGCGCGGCTGACCCGGCGCAGGCCTACGCCGCGCTGCGCGCGGGTCTGGAGCAGGCCGGTGCGCGCTTGGGCCCTGAACTGGTGCGCTGACCTTGGCCAGAAGGCCCTTTATTGGTGCGATTCCCCGCACCGACTCGATGCGCAGGCCTGTCGATGCCGGGCGAGATGGTGCCCGGATGCGGGCATGGATTCTGCTAAATTGAGGTGCATCCTGTCGGGGCCTGCCCCGTCTACTGCCCAAGACCGAACCCAATCCACGAGCCCCGCTAGGAGAGATTTGAATGGCCAAGACCGTTGCCGACGTCATGAAGATGGTGAAGGAGAACGAAGTCAAGTTCGTCGACTTCCGCTTCACCGACACCCGCGGCAAGGAACAGCACGTGACCGTGCCTGTTTCCCACTTCGACGAAGACAAGTTCATCTCCGGCCATGCCTTCGACGGTTCGTCGATCGCCGGCTGGAAGGGCATCGAGGCCAGCGACATGCTGCTCATGCCCGACCCCAACACCGCCAACCTCGACCCCTTCTACGAGGAGCCGACGCTGCTGCTGAGCTGCGACGTGCTCGAGCCCGGCGACGGCAAGCCCTACGAGCGCGACCCGCGCAGCCTGGCCAAGCGCGCCGAGGCGTATCTGAAGAGCAGCGGCATCGGCGACGCTGCCTACTTCGGCCCCGAGCCCGAGTTCTTCATCTTCGACCAGGTCCATTGGCACATCGGCATGGACGGCAGCTCGGTCAAGATCACCTCCGAAGAAGCGTCCTGGGCCACGAACAAGGACCTCGAAGGCGGCAACATGGGCCACCGGCCCACCGTCAAGGGCGGCTACTTCCCGGTGCCCCCGGTGGACAGCTTCCAGGACATGCGCTCCGAGATGTGCCTGCTGCTCGAGCAGTGCGGCATCCCGGTCGAAGTGCACCACCACGAAGTGGCGGGCGCCGGCCAGAACGAGATCGGCACCCGCTTCAGCACCCTGGTGCAGCGCGCCGACTGGCTGCAGTTGCAGAAGTACATCATCCACAACGTTGCCCATGCCTACGGCAAGACGGCGACCTTCATGCCCAAGCCCGTGGTCGGCGACAACGGCAGCGGCATGCACGTGCACCAGAGCGTGTGGAAGGACGGCAAGAACCTGTTCGCAGGGGACGGCTACGGCGGCCTGAGCGAATTCGCGCTGCACTACATCGGCGGCATCATCAAGCACGCGCGGGCGCTCAACGCCATCACCAACCCCGGCACCAACAGCTACAAGCGCCTGGTGCCCGGTTTCGAGGCGCCGGTGAAGCTGGCCTATTCGGCGCGCAACCGCTCGGCGTCGATCCGCATCCCCTACGTGGCCAACCCCAAGGGCCGCCGCATCGAGGCGCGTTTCCCCGATCCGCTGATGAACCCCTACCTGGGTTTCGCCGCGCTGCTGATGGCCGGCCTGGACGGCGTCGAAAACAAGATCCACCCCGGTGAAGCCGCCACCAAGGACCTCTACCACCTGCCACCCGAGGAAGACGCCAAGATCCCGACCGTCTGCCACAGCCTGGACCAGGCGCTGGACTACCTGGACAAGGGCCGCGCCTTCCTGACCAAGGGCGGCGTCTTCACCGACACCTACATCGACGCCTACATCGAGCTCAAGATGCAGGAGGTGCAGCGCTTCCGCATGACCACGCACCCGCTCGAGTTCGACATGTATTACTCGCTGTAAGCGGCGAGCTTTCGTGCCAAGGGCGGGCCCACGGGCCCGCCCTTTTTCGTGGCTGGGCAGGCACACCCGGCACGGGGCCGGCCTGCGCCACAATCCGCCCATGGCTGAAGCGACGATGCAACCCCGCCGCCTTGCCGCATGGCAGGCCCTGGTCACGGTGGCCGCACTCTGCGCGGCCGCGGCGCCCGCGGCCCACGGCCAGGACGCAGCACGGCCGGTCTACCGCTGTCCTGGCCCGCCCGTGCTCTACACCGACACGCTCAGCGCGCAGGAAGCGCGAGACCGCGGCTGCCGCACCATCGAAGGCGCGCCGGTGACCATCGTGCAGGCGCCGCGCCCGCGTGTGCCGGCTTCGGCGCCCGCGGGCGCGGCG
>JACZKT010000278.1 GCA_014859905.1 Rubrivivax sp. | reverse complement strand
GCGCGACGCTGCGCCTGACGCTGTCGGGCCCGCAGCGGCTGCGCATCGAGGTCGGCGCCCAGGTCACGGCTTGCGTGGACCTCGGGCAGGTGCACGTGATGCCGGTGCGCGGGCGCTGAGCACCCGGATCACCGCGGACGGCGCCGCTGCCGCCGGCCGCCGCCGCTTCACACGACGTTCAGCTCGCGCAGCGGCCGGTTCTCCAGCACCCGCGCCCAGCCCAGTGCCGCCAGGTCCAGGCTGCGAAAGCCGCCGCCCGTCACCAGCTCGGCCAGCGCCCGTCCCACCGCCGGCGACTGCTGCAGGCCATGGCCGCTGAAGCCGTTGGCGAAGAGCAGGTTGTCGACCTCGGGGTGGGCGCCGACGATGGCGTTGTCGTCCAGCGTGCTGACGTCGTAATGCCCGGCCCAGGCGCTGAGCAGGCGCGCCGCCTCGAAGCCCGGCACGCGCTGCGCCAGCGCCGGCCACAGGCGCTCTTCCCACCAGTCCAGCGGCACCTCGAAGTCGTGGCATTCCGGGTCTTCGTGCGCGGCGGGTGCGATGCCGCAGAGGAAGCCCGTGCCCTCGGGGCGGAAATAGAGCCCGCTGGGGTCGATCACCAGCGGGCAGCCCGGCAGCTGCGCCGGGCTGCCGAAGTGGAAGACGCAGCGCTTGCGCGCCTGCACGGGCAGTTCGATGCCGGCCGTGCGTGCCAGCGCCGCGGCGCCGGTGCCGGCGGCGTTGATGACGCTGCCGCAGCGCACCCGCGTGCCGTCGCCCAGCACCACGGCCTCGATGCGCCGGCCGTGTCGCTGCAAGCCGGCGGCGTGGCCATGACGGTAGACGGCGCCGAGGGAGATCGCCTTGCGCCGAAAACCGTGCATCAGCGCATGGGCGTCGAGCCAGCCTTCACCCGACAGGCCCAGCGAGCCGGCCACCAGGTCGCTGGCGTCCAGCCAGGGGAAACGAAGGCGGAGCTGTCGCGCCGACAGCAGCGCCACGTCGGCACCCTCGGCGCGTTGCAGGCGGTGCTTGGCTTCGAGCACGCTGCGCCCTTCCTCGCCGGCCAGGAACAGGTAACCCGCCTCGCGCAGTCCGATCGCCGGCCCCTGCCCGTCGACCGCCAGTTGCTCGTGCGCCTGGCGCAGGAAGCGGGTGCCGAACATCGACATGCGGATGTTCTCGGGGGTGGAGAACTGGTGCCGGATCGACGCCAGCGAACGCGTCGTGGCGCAGTCGCGGTAGCTCGGGTCGCGCTCGAGCACCAGCAGCGAGCCGCCGAAACCTGCCTCGGCGGCCAGGAAGTAGGCGGCGGCGCTGCCCACCACCGCGCCGCCGACGATCACCACATCGAAGCTGTCCTGCATGGCCGCGAGTGTTTCATACGGCGGCAGCCCGGTGCCGTGCCCTACCCGGCAGCGGCCTCGCGTTCCTGCAGCTGGCGCCACATCACCTTGCCCGAGCCGCTCCTGGGCAGCGCGTCGACGAACTCCACCAGCCGCGGCACCTTGTACACCGCCATGTGATCGCGCGCCCAGTCGATGATGTCCTGTGCGGTGGCGGTGGCGCGCGCTTCGGCGCGCAGCACGACCACGGCCTTGACGGTCTCGCCGCGGTAGGCGTCGCGCGCGCCGATGACGCAGGCCTCTTGCACCAGGGGGCATTTGAAGAGCAGCAGCTCGACCTCGCTCGGCCAGACCTTGAAGCCGCTGGCGTTGATCATGCGCTTGAGGCGGTCGGTGAGGAAGAAGTAGCCTTCCTCGTCGCGGTGGCCGAGGTCGCCGGTGCGGAAGAAGGGCTTGCCGTCGAGTTCGATGAACGCCGCGCGCGTCGCCTCGGCGTGGCCCCAGTAGCCCTTGAAGACCATCGGGCCGTGGGTCACGATCTCGCCGGTTTCGCCGGCGGGCAGTTCCCGCAGCGTCTCGGGGTCGACGATGCGGCTGTCGGTGCCGAACAGCGGGATGCCCAGGCACTGCAGCTTGGCGCGCTCGGGCGGGTTGGCGTGGCTGGGCGCAGCGGTTTCGGTGAGGCCGTAGCCTTCGGCGAAGGTGATGCCGAACTCCTGCTGCAGCCGTTCGGCCACCGCATGCGGCATCGCCGCGCCGCCGCCCGACAGGTAGTACAGGCTGGACAGGTCGAAGCTCTTGTAGTTGGGGCTGCCGAAGAGGTCGATGATCATCGTCGGGATGCAGGTCCAGTGCGTGACGTGGTGGCGCGAGATCAGCCGCCCGGCGAGTTCACGGTCCCAGCGCGGCATCAGCACCACGGTGCTGCCCAGGTACACCGGCGCCAGCACGCCGTAGAGCATGCCGGTGATGTGGAACATCGGCACCACGCCCAGGCTCACCGACTCGGCACTGGATTGCGCCCACAGCCCGCCACCGACGACGTTGGGCATCAGCGTGCGGTGGCTGTGCATGCAGCCCTTGGGCAGGCCGGTGGTACCCGAGGTGTAGGGCAGCAGCGCCAGGTCGTCGGGGCG
>JACZKT010000277.1 GCA_014859905.1 Rubrivivax sp. | reverse complement strand
ACATCGTCGTCGCCGAAATCATCAGGGTCCCTCACTGGGGCCCTTCGTGCTTCTGGACTCCGATTTACCGTGGCCACGCGCGGGCGGCGAAAACCGCTCCCTCGCCGTCGAATAGAAGCGGATTTACATCGTCGCTAACACCGAGGGTGAATTTGACGGTCTCGCCGCACACGCGGCTGCTCGGCGTACTGGCGGCGCCGGTGCCGGGTGTGAAGGTGCCCTGGCTGTGCTCGGCAGCAGCGTCGGCAAATTGGGCGGGGACGTGTTGGACTCGGGTAACTGTCATGGTGTTGGGTGGTTGGGTTGGGTTGTGCTTCACCGCCACAGCCACCGGAACGGCAGCAGTGAATCGGCAGCGAGAGCGAGGTGGCTTGGGGCGGCGCCCCGGTGATGGCCTAAAGGCGGCCATGGAGGCCCTCGGAGGGGCCTTGTGGTTGACTCGTCGTTGCCCTGGCGGGGGCAGGTCAGGCGAGCGGATTGGTGGCGTGGAACGGCAGCCGTAGGGCGGCCTGCGGGTCCTTCTTGATCTGCCGCTGCAGTTCCACGGCCTGCGTGATGTTGGCCAGCAGTGGCGCCAAGACCTCCCGCAGGTGCTTCCCTACGAATGCCAGTCCGCTTGGCAGCGGTCTAACCGCGTAGCTTCGCGGCCCCGTTGTCGGCTGACCCCAGGTGCCGAACTTGCTGCCCTTGGGAGTGCATGCCCGGCGCATGCGCGGAGCCATGCCGAACACTGCGCGAGACATGCCGAAGTCGCGGGACCTCTGGTCGGGGAATGCATGCTGGTTAGCTTGCTCCCAGACCGTGAAGGCTGCGACCTCGGTCAAGACCTGCAGCGGTGTGACGCCATGGCGCGAGACCCTGGCGATTTCCCTGGCGCCCCGAAAGGCTTGGTCACTTTGGGCGGCCTTCGCCATCCAATCGCCGAGCCACCCAAGGACCTGCAGAAGGCCCGGGTGGTCGGGATGGGCATCGAAGACCGCAGCGACCTCCTGGCGCTCCTTCTTCCATACTGAAGCCCTGTAGGGCTTGGCCGAGGGATGGCCGAGCCGTCGAGCCCAGTCGAGGTGGCGGCGGCACCATGCGTTGATGTGGTCACGAGGAAGTGCGCAGCCGGGGGCGTTGCATTGCCGGAGGGCGTTGCGGGTGATGTCTGCTGTGAACGCGGGGGACATGGTCGTGTTGAGACCTCCTGTTGAGGATGAGCGCCGTGGCGCAGGCAAATGCGGAGTGGGTGATGCGGGGTGATGGCAGTACTGACCCCGAACCGGGGACCCTGAAGCGGCGCGATGGGCCGCCTTGATGAGCCCATGCAGTTCGCCCGCGGGGGCGTGGTGGCGCAGTAGTCAGCGAGGCAGTGAAGGAGGCACTTCAGGTCGGCCTGAATGTCGCCAGCGAAGCTGGGTTCTTTCAGGTCTTCCTGAACAGCGTGGCTGTGGTCTGAGGGAATTGCCCATCGACGAGGTCTCAACGGCGAAGCCGTAGTAAAGGTGCCCCTTGTTCCTGCAATGGCCTTGGCTTTTCTTCTTCTTTCTCTTCTCTACTCTTATCTTGTTGACAGGCCGTTGAACGCACGTTGAACGTACGTTGAACGCACGTTGAACGGCCGTTGCCATCGTCAGAAGTCACCGTCATCCTCGGCCGCGGCGGCCATGATTTCCCCAGTGGTCCGGTCAATCACCTCGGGGGCGCGTGCACGGTCCTGTGGGCCTGCCATGCGCCCGGCACCCATGGGGGCAGGAGTTACACCCCGGACCGCACTGCGCTTCGCTGCGCTGGCCCTGCCAAGCTCGGCCATGCGCTCGCGAGTGGCGACGATGGACCCGACAGCGGCCCGCTGGGCTTCGTCGAGGTCCGGGATGCACCAGCCCACAACGGCACCGGCATCGTCACGGGCCTCCTCGAAACCGTAATGCGGCGACAGCAACTCGGCCACCTGCTCCTCGGGCATCGCGTCTTGCGGGTCAATCATCGCCATCTTGCGGCGCAGTGTGCTGACCGTGACGGCGCCGAGGGGCTTGCAGTCGTTGAGCCAGTAGTGATGGCGGAGGCGGGTGCGCAGGGCGACTTGTCGTGAGTTGGCCATGTCGAGAATCTCGCGTTCGGTTGCGGGGGTGGTCGGGAACCAGCCGAGAACGGCGGTGACTTTGCGCTGGCTGCCGGTCGGCTGGTGGGATGTGGTCGTCATGGGGTTCTGTGGTTCATTGAAACGGAAGGTCCGTGCTCTTGAGCGCCCGTAGGGCCGCTGCCGTGTCGATAGCCGCTCCGAGGTCCTTGCCCACGCCCTGGGAGGTGACCCAGCGGATGGCCTCGTGCAATACCGCGGCGGACGCTTCGTCAGCCTGCACGGCCTCCAACAGCTTGTCCGTGATCGACAGGTACAGCCGCTGCAGCCGCTTCGTAGCCACGCTGCGCCGGTCGGTCGGTAGGTCCAGTGCGGTGATGCCCTCGTGCTTCAGCATCGCCCGTGCCACGCCCAGAACGTCAGCCCGGGCGCCATCACGAAGCCGCTTCACCAGCTCGCGCAGCAGTAGGTCGTGAAGCTCCCATGCGGTGGCCCTGCGGTCGGCATCGTGCGCAGTGCTGGTGCTCGCGCTGTCGCTGGCGCTGGCGCTGGCGCTGCCGTTGGCCACGCTCATGCCGTGATCCCCCGCAGCCGGCCCCAGGGGGACTCCGCGATGACCTGCATGTGCCCCTCGACGCGGGCCTCAAGGGCCGCCATCTCGGCCACGAACTGCGGGCCATATCGCACCGCCTGGAAAGATGGCATCTCCTTGGCCCCGACAGCGGCCTGCAGGCGCTGCTGGGCTGCCTCCTTGGCTTCCTCGTCGGGGAGGGCCGCCGAGCAAACGCTGCGGACCGCCCTGAACTCGGCAGCGGGTTCGATGCCCTCGCGGCGCAGGTGCGCGATGTAGACCTGAAGGGCGCGGCGAATGACGGCCGAGCTGGGGAACTTGATGCGCCCGTGATGAGCCAGCCATGCGCCCGCGTAGGCGAGCGACAGGGCCGAGCCGAAGTCCAGGTTGGCCTGTGTCTTCGTGGTGGTGCCCGTAATGGGCATGGTGGTCCGTAGCGGCGCAGGACCGCGCCATATCTTCTTGGCCATGGTGATAGGTTGTGAGTTGAGATTTCGGTGGTGGGCCACTGCAGCCGGTGGCGTCCAGCCGATGGCATCCAGCCGGCTGGGTTCGAAAAAACCCGGTGTCGCCTGACACACGAAGTGCGCGGCACATCAGGCACGGGAGCGGCCCCCACCCTTGGCCACGAACGAATGTGCCCAGACGAAGACGGCGAAGGGAGGGGGCGGAACGGGGACTGTGTTCAGCGAGGGTGTGGGTTTAGCCACCCGCTGGAGGTCGGCGCGGTGGCTATGTCGTAGAGCCCACGAGCCATATCACCGTGCCTCGGGGACTGCGCAGCTCGCGCTGTGGCCCTGGTGGCCGTGCCGAGGCATATGGCCCGGGCGGTGTATGGGCGAGGACCGGGGTATAGACGCCATCTGCCGGCCTCAACGCGCCCAAGTGGTTGATTCCACGAGCGATATCACCGTGCCTCTGAGTCGTCGTGCTCACGGATGCGAACGATGTACGCAGGCATCCGATTGCCGCTTTGACAACATACGCACTACACTGCGGCTTTGTAGTCATCTCAGGTTCGGAGCCCAGCATGAGCGGTCGAGTCGTCGCGTACTACCGAGTGAGCACAGAGCGTCAGGGCCGGTCCGGTCTCGGCCTCGAAGCCCAGCGGGAGGCAGTGCGCCGCTACCTCGTGGACAGCCGGGCCGAGCTACTGGCGGAGTTCCAGGACATCGAGACCGGCAAGGGCAGCAACGCCATGGAGCGCCGGCCGGGATTGCGTGAGGCTGTGGCGCTGGCCAAGAAGCGCCGGGCCACGCTGCTCATTGCCAAGCTCGACCGGCTCGCCCGCAACGTGCACTTCGTGTCGGGCCTCATGGAGACCGGCGTGCAGTTCCGGTGCTGTGACTTCCCCACCGCCGACCGGACCATGGTGCACATCTATGCGGCCATGGCGGAGCATGAGGGGCGCAGGATCAGCCAGCGCATCAGCGAGGCCCTGCAGGCAAAGAAGGCCCGCGGCGAGCCGGTGGGCAACCCGGCCAGCCTGCAGCCTCACAACACCGCACGGGCCACGGCCGCGGCGGCGTTCGCGCGCAAGCTGCGCCCTACCCTGCGAGCCTATCGGGCCGCCAACCTCACGCAGAGGGCCATGGTCGAAGCGCTCAACAGTGCCGGGATCAAGACCGCCCAGGGTGGCGAATGGAGCCTCGTGCAGGTGCAGCGTGTACTGGCCCGGACGGGACTCGCATAGCGGACGGCGCGCAGGCTGTGGCGGCGAAGACGGGGGATTGATCCCGCGTCAGCCGAGGCCCTCAGGAGGCCCATAGCGGCCTCAGGGGGCGTCCAGGCCACCTGTGTATGCCTGCGTGGCACCACGCGCGCCAGCGCGCTTGCAGGGGCCTTGGTGGCGGAGCGAATCCGCTGGCATTTCTCGGCTCGTCCGTTGCATGGCATCGGCACAGCGCTGCCACTGCTGGCGACAAGGCGCAATGGCTGGCGCCGCCGCTGGTGCCCTCGTGGTGGCCGGCAGGTGCAGCCCAGCCGGCGATGCCCGGGGGCCCAGGCCGTGGCCGAACGGACCCCCCACGGGGGGAAGAGGCGCTGGGCGCTCATCCAATACCCCCGGACAATTTTCAGTCAGACATTCGGAGACTGGCGGGGGTAGAGTGGCGCCGGCAGCCGTTGCCCCTGACGCACGTGCTGGACCAATCTAGCCCGCCGCGGCATTACGCTGGTGGACCCAGCCAGAAACCTCGGGGGCGTATATCCACGCTTCACTTGGCGCGGGGGCTGCGAGGCTCTCGATGCGGACGCTCTTGCTCGCCGAGATATGCGCCCTGGCGTCAGTCTGAGCGAGTTCGAGGGTATCGAACATGCCAACTGGATTCCCCTCGACAATCAATACATAAGCAACGCTTGGCATTTGCCGCACTCCTCCGGTTCCAATGAGTCAGCCTGTATAGGTGAGTCCGGGGGACCTGCCGTCACCGGAGGCACTCCTGAAGTACTCCCAGGTCGCGATGTGCCTTCTGGTCACACGCTTTCACCCTCTCAAAGCAGGCGCGAAAGGTGCTCATGTCTTGCTGGCAGCGCTTCGAGGCCTGGAGCATTTCACTGCGATAAGCCGTAACAGCGGCCTCAATCGCGGGGTTCACATTTAGCGAAATACCCAGCGCCTCGGCAATTGCTGGCCCGGCGCCTACAAGTGAGAAGGTCGTCTCCTTAAATCCGCCGGTGAACAGGGTGTAGCGGAAAACCACGGACTTTCCGGCGACGATTTGGGTGAACGCCTCGCTCCTGCCTTCCACCTCTTTCCCGTGCCAGAGTTGGAAGTTGACCCACCGTGGCTCCCAAGAGTAGAGAGTCAACCCGAGGCGTGCGTCAGTGAGTTTTCGCTCGTCGTCCAGGTCTTGCGGCTCGTTCTTGTCAACGCGATAGATCGGAGCGCGCCGGGCGGAGAGCGTATCGACCGACGACTTACTGAGTGAGAAAAGCGCCCACACCGACTCGCCGGGGCCTCGGTAAACGCTGAGTATATGGCCAGCAGCGTTCACAGTCGTGGCCGAGCGTCTGACCTTGTCGGTCATGGAATCTATTTCCGTCGTGACGCGCCAGTCACCTTGAGCCACTGCTTGAGTGACCGCTAGCAGCAGAGAGAGAAGGATCGAGGTTCTCATGGTGGAACTTGTAGGTGTCAGTGAATCTGCATGCTAGTGGAAGGACTTCTCAGCAGCGGCCACCTTCAAATCGGCACATTTCCGCAGCGTGATCCAAGCATCGCACGCCCTGATCCCACAGCTTCTTGCGGTTCGACAGGCAGTGTTCTAGCCGGTGTGGCTCGGCCCTGGTCATAACTTCACAGGACCTCAATGCATAGTCAAGGTCTTCCTGCGTGAAGCTGTCTTCAAGGCGCGTGTGTTGAACGATCCAGAAATCAAGGGGGTCGTAAGCCCTTGATATACGCGCCCAAACATCACGCGGCTGGCAGTCCGCGATGTTGACCGACAGCTCCTTGCTGTTGACTCTATACACAGTGTATAGCACCACGAGCAATAGCGCGACACCAGCTAGGGAGAGCCAGTCGTCACGCGTTAATCGTCGCATTAGCCCCGGTGCCCCACTATTTGCGCAGTAGCTGGTTCAGATTAACAATGGCCGGCAGTCCAACAATGAAGAGTGCTGTTGCTGCCCCCATCATGTTTCGACTAACGAATGCGAAGCCGAGCCCCATAAGCGCGCCCGCTATCAGCAACGCGATATTGGCTGCCGCTGCCCGGGAGCGATGTGCGGGCTCGGCAGAAGTGAATGCCCGTGCCGTTACCCAGAAGACACCACAAATGCCCACAGCGAATGCAAGTATGGGCAGCGCGGCAACTAAGCCATATGCATTCGGACTGGACCCGAGTGCTTGATATGTCTGGTAGACGCCCAGCGCCGCAAAGATTGCAAAGAACAACCAGTTCAATCCAGCCATTACAATTTCACTCCGAAGACTTCTCTTATTTTCTCACCGCAGGGACCATAGGAAATAGGAGGTGCCCCTGGAGTTTCCTTCGCGCAGTAAACTCTTTTCAGTTCCTGGCCGACAATTCCAGCAACGGTGACAGTTACCAGTCCTGCTTCGTCTGCGATTCGGATGACCATCAACTTCTTCGCACCACTTTGAACATATGTGGCTTGTGAGGTGAGCTTCACCTTTCGCTTGCCTTCTCCGATTGAGGCAAGATATTCATTCGACTTTACGCGGGTACGCTCAAGTATGTGAGCTTCCATGTTTCGGAGAGAGTCCAGATCGAAACTTGCCTGGGTCACACCCTGAGCATCCTGCGACGCGACCAGCACCTTCACCTCGGGACTTTTGGTCTGCTGTGCATCGACTTTGGCGGCCGACAACAACGCTGCAAGCATCAGCACTGGGGCCAGGACAGACTTGGGTAGAGCCATCGATTTCACCTGCGTCGGTGTAGTGGAAGCACGAGTGAGATGACTTGTAACGCCGAACGGCCGAAGGCCTGAGTGACTTCCTCCTGGTTCGGCAAAAGAACAACATGGGCCTTGCCCTCTGGCCTCGGCACAACCCCTCCAAGTACTCCCTGGACACGTGCTGTCTGCTGCCCCTTGGTGCACTGAATCTGGGTTCCTCCAGTGCCGAAATCTCAGGACGGGGAATCGCTGCCCCCTGCGCCTTACAGCCCCGCTGCGCTTTTCAGCGCCGCCTCTACCTTGGCCGGATAGCGCACCGCTGCCGCCACTTTCCGCAGGCTTTCGCGGCTGGCCCCATCGGAGTACACCGCGTGCATCATCGTCGGCACCCGGTGGCCGACATACCGCTGCACATGGACGACATCGGCCCCGGAGTTCTCCATCATGGTCAGGAAGGTCCGCCGGGTGCTGTGGAAATCGACCTCGCCGCCGAAGCCGAGGGCATCACGGTCCCGGCCCATGGCCTTCTGCACCTGCCATGACAGCTTGTTGTCGGGCCCTCCAGGCCGGCACTCGGGAAAGATGCTCGCATCCGCCTGCTTCTGGGCCTTCAGCCTGCGCTTGAGGATCGCCACTGCCGCCAGATGCACCACGGGCACACCGCGAACCCCGGCCTCGGTCTTCGACTGCTCGACGTTGATCCAATAGCCGCCCTTGATCACCTCGACAGCCTGCGGCCGGATAGACACGATTTCGTCCAGACGCATGCCGGTGATGAAGCCGAGCACGTACAGCTCGCGGAACAGGGTCCGCCGGTAGTGTTTGGCGCGGGCCTCTTCGGGAGCCTGGAACAGCTTCAGCATCTCCGCCTCCTTCCATCCGCGCTTCTCCCCGGCTGCCGCCTTGCCTTCCACCTTCTTCGGTGAGGTCACCTCGTGGTTGTGCCACGGGCTGGCCCCGTGAGGCACCTGCCGCTTGCGCTCCAGGAATCGCCACACGGTCTGGAGCCCCGACAGCCTGTCCTGTTTCGTTGACTTCCCCAGGGTGGTCTGATTCAACCAGTCCACGTAGGCCACTGCCCTGGCCTCGGTCACGTACTCCGGCAGGCAGTCGGTGACCTTCAGGAAACGCAGGAGGTCCGCGACTTGCTGCGCCCTCTTCCGCTTGGTGCCCTCGGTCATGTCGGATGCGTCCCCCATGCGCTCAAGGGCCTGCAGCAGCGTCAAGTGCTCCGGCCGGGTGGCGAGGGCGTAGAACTGCTGCGCGGCCTCGGCGCCGGCCTCCAGCTCGATCCTCTCGGCGTGGTCCCCAATGACGGATGCCACGGCGAACTCGGCATCGGGATCGACCTTCGCTCTGGCTTCGAGGATGGCCTCCCGGAATCCATGTGCGCGCCGAAGGTCGCTCGGAAGTTCGCCCCGGTGACCCTTGCGAAGGTTGTCAAATTCGCGGACCCAGTAGGCCTCCCTGAGGCGCGCAAGCCGGCGGCCATCCGCGGGATCACCCGTTCCGAGTGCCTCGACGATGTGCGTTCGCGGCTTCCCGGAGTGGGTGAGAAACCGGGGCCGAAGGTCGGCCGGGATGGGCAGATTCAGGTACAGCTTGCCGCCACGAAGTCGGGTGTAGGGGGGCAACTCGAAGGGCATGATTGGGGGCCTCGTGGGTACAGTTCTTGGGTACAGTCTACATCTGAAACACCAATAACCACGCCATTCCTAGCGATCCAGACAGTTCGGTGGAGTGCCTCCTCGTCTCCACCATGTATGCCGTTCCAAGCCGTCCCAGGCGGTTCAGGAAGCCAGAGAAAGCCCTTAGGAATCAACCCCTTAGGGCTTTTTTCTTATCTCACAAGGTTCCCTGCGGATCCCCACAGTCCGAGTTCACATTGCAGGAACTTCCGCAGTGACCCGAGAACCTTCGCAGTTCTCTCGTGGGAGTTACTGCATGGCCCAGCATCTGATCCCCTCGGCCGCCACCCTCAGGGCCATCAAGCCGGGGGACAACAGGCACCGCCTCAGCGATGGCGCCGGTCTCTACCTGCTCCTGTTCGTCAAGGGCGGTTCGCACGGTTGGCGACCGGACTACACGTTCCAAGGTGATCCGGTCAGTCCAAGACGATCGCCACGGGCGCCTTTGGGTCGAGGGCGGGTCCTCGCTGACTCGATCACACCGCCCTGAATCTGTCGGTCACATCGGACCGCCATGAAGCCGCCAGCCACCAACGCCAAGTTTCGGCCATCAGCGGGCTCTCGCGAACGGTTGGGCGCATGACGGCCTACGATTTGACATTGGCCACTGGATGGCCGTCAGGCCCTGTGCGGCATCTCGGAGCGCGACACCCTACGGGCCAGCCACCGCTTCAATGGCCCAAACGCTGTAAACCCCAACCCGGTTGCAGCGAAGAGGCCTGCTGCGAAGGCGATCGCCGTGAACGGCTTTCCTGTGCGATCGAACAACCAACCGGCCACCGGCGGCGCGGCAGTCATGATGATGAAGTAGAAGCTGAAGAACACGCCCATGCCGAATGCGCGACGCTGCGGCGCCATCGATTGCGCTGTCAGCGACATGATGATGCCGGCCGGTGCCGCTCCGATCAGTCCGAAGGCCAGGCTCAGCGCAACGGCCCAGTCGCCATGCGGCAGCAACAGCAGCGACACGACGCCGACGGCCAGGCACACGCACAACACAGTGGCATGGTGTACATGATGCGCGACCGCGACGCGATGGCGCGCATGATCGAGCGCTGCAAGGCGGCGCGCTGCAGCGCCCTCGTGCTCGGCATGTTGGGCGCGCGCCGCCACACCTTCCGCAACCTGGTCGGCCACGTCGAGGAAGTGACCGACGTCAAGAGCCTCGCCTCGTGGACCAACGAGCAGTTCGACCCGCAGCTGTCTTGGGCCGACGTCGAGTCGGTGAAGCGCCGGTGGGGGAGCTGATTCTCAAGGGGATCATGGAGCCGGTCGACGCGCGTCTCGCGGTCGACCACGGCGCCGATGCGATCGTCGTGCGCAACCACGGCGGTCGGCAGCTCGACGGGGCCCCGAGCAGCATTCCTGCCTTGCCGCCGATCGTCGAGGCGGTCGGCAGCCGCACCGAGGTGTGGATGGAGGCGGCATCCGCAGCGGCCAGGACGTGCCGAAGGCCGGTGCGCTCGGCGCGTGCGGGACGGTGACCGGTCGGGCGATGGTCTACGGACACGGCGCCATGGGCGAGGCCGGCGTGAGCAAGGCGCTTGAGATCATGCACAAGGAGCTCGACATCGCAATGGCCGTCTGCGGCCACACGAAGATCGGCACAGTGGATCGCTCGATCCTGCTGCCGGGCAC
Organism: Rubrivivax sp.; assembly: GCA_014859905.1. Classification (GTDB taxonomy): domain Bacteria; phylum Pseudomonadota; class Gammaproteobacteria; order Burkholderiales; family Burkholderiaceae_C; genus Rubrivivax. The sequence goes on along the minus strand of JACZKT010000277.1, from coordinate 4,800 downwards.
GTTTCCAACCGCCTGAGGCACGCCGCAAGGGCATGGCACCCGCATTCGCGGGTGCATACAGGCGCTGCAAAGCCGCTAGACTCGCCGCCGAAAGCTTCTGAACCGGGGGATTGATGGTGCATCTTCGTACCCTGCTGGTGCTGGTCATCGCGTTCACTGCACTGCCGATGACCGTACAGGCCGTCAGCGATGACCGGGTCTTCGCATTCGCGGAGGCCAACTTCCCCGCCCTGTTCAGCGGCACTCCGGTCAAGGGGGTGCTGCCGCCCTACAACTACCGCTTCTACCCGGTCAGTGGCAACTACCTTGCGGTGGACAGCAGTGGCAACATCGCGATGCTGGGCCCGGCCACAGGTGGCAACATCCAGAACGTCGGTCCGAAGCTCGGATTCGAGCGCAGCATCCTCGACTGGGAGGCCTCGCTCGTCACGCGCCAGGTGTGCAGCGTCAACGCCACGCTGAGCTTCGGCGTGCAGAGCACACCCTACCGGCTTTGCTACAGCAACCTGCCACCGGGCTGGAGCTGCGGCAGCGGCGGGGTGGACCGTCAGGTGGCCGACTTCATGTCGTTCGGCCCGGGGTACACGCACACTGCCAGCTACGCCAGCGCCGATGCCTGCCCGGCCGCAAGCACCGTCGTCGACCTCGGTGGCGACCGCGCCGGATCCTGGCAGAAGGTGACGCCGACGTTGATCAACTCCGGCCTCGACATGAACGACGTGCTGTGGGACGGACAGCGCTTCCTGGCGATCGGCTCGCGCTACGTCGTGTATTCGACCAACGGCGTGAACTGGACGCAGGCCCAGGCGCCCGCCACCGGTGTGGGCACGCTGAACTCGCTGGCCCAGTCCGACAGTGCCCGCGTGGCAGTGGGCGGCGCCAGCGGCGGCGCATCGACGCTGCTGCGCTCGAGCGACGGCCTGTCCTGGCAGCGCGTGACCCCGCCGGCCACTGCCACGGCGTCGTTGAACCGCGTCATCTGGGCCGGTGGCCAGTTCGTCGCTGTCGGTGCCAGCCACCACATCCTCACCTCGTCCGACGGCCAGAGCTGGACCCGACGCGCCGCGCCCGCCGGCACCGACGTCACCGGCAACATCGTCGACGTGGCCTGGAACGGGTTGGAGTACTTCGCCGTCGGCAACGACAACGTGAGCGGCTTCCTGCACCGGTCGAGCGACGGCGTGAACTGGACGACGCTGAAGCTGGACGCCGGGACGTTCCTGCATGCCATTCACTGGGACGGCACGCGCTGGTCCGCATCGGTGCAAGCCGGCGCCAGCCACCTGATCTTCACTTCGCCCGACGCGGCGACGTGGACAGCGGCGCCCTTGAGCGCGATCTTCCCGGTCAAGCGTATCGTGTCGGCGGGGCCACGGCTCCTGGGCATCGGCGGCGCACTGCACAGCTCCAAGGACGGCGGTCTCACGTGGACCGAGCTGAAGCACGGCATGTCGCAGGGCCTCTCGGTGACCAACGGTCGCGGCGCGAGCTGCTCGGACAGCCAGTGCCTGATCCTGGGGACGTTCGGCAGCGTGTACTCGACGTTCTGACGCCAGGCAGCCCGCGGTGTCGCTACTTGGGCGCGGGGCCGCAGCCGCGCCGCTCCACGCGGTGGCTGCGAACTGCGCGAACAAGCGCATGAAGACCTTGGCAGCGCGGTCGTACGCTCCCAGGCCGAGGCTGAGTCTGCGGCCCGTCTGGATCAGCCTCCCGGCACGGTAGATCAACTCCTGCATCACCGTCTTGATGCGTCGGCGCTTGGCGCTGTGCCGTACGGGTGCGTCGGGTCCGAGCAGGCCGCGCTGGCCCGTCAGGCGCAGGATGTTCATCGCTGCTGCCGCAAGCTGGTACACGAGGTAGTTCGTCTCAAACTTGTCCGACGGCAGCCGCGTGAGGTCGAGATCGGTCTTGAACTCGCAGTGGAACTGCTCGTGCGTGCCGTGGTCGGCATACAGGACGATGATGTCCCGGGCATCGAGGGTGTCGGGCAGGCTCGTCGTCCAGCCCTCCACTGTGAGCTCGGGCACGAGCAGCGCCTGGCCATGCTTGTCGATGGTGCGCTCGCCCGTCGTTGCCAAGCCGGTCGGCTTTGTCGCGGCGCGGCTGCCGGCGGCGTCAGCGGCCGGCTCGATGCGAATCGAACTGCAGGCCGGCACGACAGCCCTGACCCTGCACTGGCCGACGGCCCACACCGTCGAGCTGGCCTCGTGGCTGCAGGCGATGCCCCGATGATCCGCATCGACACCGTCTGGCTGGCGCTGGGTGCCAGCGACCTGCGTGGCGGCATCGACCGGCCGCTGGCGATGGTGGTGCACGGCTTCGCGCTCGGCGCACAGCCCCACCACGCCTACATCTTCGCCAACCGGCGCGCCGACCGGCCCGACATCGGACCACCGCGGCCGAAGGCAGCGCAGCCCACGCACTTCTGAGGCCGCATTGCGCCCCACGGGGCTCGAGGTTGCGGACATCTTCCGCCAGATCGGGCCTGCCTATCGTGAGCAACACGCTGACTCGCTCAACCGTGGGCAGCGCCGCGCCATGACCGACATCGAGCGCTGTCGCACGGCAGCGCTCGGTGGCCACCTCGAGCAGTGCGATACCTGCGGCCACCAGCGCATCAGTTTCAACAGCTGCCGATCGAGACATTGCCGGCCATGACCGCGGCCCCTCACTGCCTTCGCTGAAACAGCTTTCCGGCAGTGTCAAGCGAGTCATGCTCCGCACCGCCGACAGCGGCTTGTGCGTGCCGCGGCTGAAAACCCGTGGCGAACGCTACCTGGTCAAGCTCGTGCGTCACGCTCCGAATGTCATGCCCGGCGAATACACCTCCGCCTTCGGCAACTGGGTCACCGATCGCGAGCACGGCAGGCAGTTCCGGGCCGTGTTCGTCAAGATCGCTGCGCCGAACACCCTCAGCGGCATCCAGCGCTACCTTGGCTCCGGCACGGTCAAAGGCACCGGCCCGGTCTACGTCAGCGGGCTTGTGGACGGGCGCGCGGATGGCCGTTCTCACAGCTCCGCTAAAGATCGGCCTCGAAAAGCGGCGGCTGCCGAAGATCGGCATCGACGTTCATCAGGACACTAGCGAGTTCGAGGGCGCGCCACAGCGGCGCCGGCATCTGCATGATGGCCTGCGGGGTCCTGGCTTCGGCAGTCCACGCGCCGATCTCCCCGTGCTGCCCGCGCGAAATCAGTCGCAGGCTCAACATCTCGTCGAGTGTCTTCACGAGGCTCCTTCAGGCAGTCGTCGCGGCCATCGACCGATGCATGTCCGGCGCACCCGGTCTGCCTGCGGCACCATCATGCCCGCGCGCTCACGATCTCGTCGAGGCGGGTCGTGTACCGGGGCGAGCGCCGGTCCTGCCTGCCCGCGTGTTCGCCATTGCTGTCCCGGTGCGCCGCGCTGGCCACGGTGACGGCGCCGCGCCCGTAGCGCCGGTTGAGAGCATCGACGGCACCCATCAACCGTGAAGGTGCCCTGCCCTCCGGCGTGTCCTGCTCGCCGCCCACGCCGAAGAGGTCAAGTTCGCCCTGTTGCTGCCAGTCAGGCCGCAGTTCCACGAGCATGACACCCGCCTTGGCGCAGTTGAAGCCCGGCCGGTACATGCCGTCGAGGGCGCGCATGGCCGCTGCGATGATCACCCGGGTGTCGGCCGTGGGCCGCACCAGCGGAACCGTGACGCTGGGGCTGTGCTGGCGGTCGTTCCTGCGGAACGGGCTCGTGGTGATGAAGACATGAATGGCGCCAGCGGCGGCCTGCTGCTGCCGGGCCTTCTCGGCGACACGGGTGGCGAACTGGCTGACCACTTCTACCAGCCCCGGAAGTTCCGTCACCGGCGAGCCGAACGAGCGCGAGCACGCCATCGTGCAATCGGGGCGACATGGCCGGTCTCGCGAGTCACCGTTTCGAACAGACGACGCGTCGGTGTCAGCCGCTGCGACCTCAGTCGCCGCGCTGGTTCGACCGCCTCTGTGTCGAACTCCATCCAGAGGTGAACCGGGCAGGGTGTGCGAGCAACGCCGGAACCTCGGCCCGCTCAAGGACTCCCCCATGGGGCGGGCACCAACGCACCAGGCATGCCTGCATCGCCTGCATCTCGCAGGGCTTTTCCAGCACGTCGTCGATGCCGTGATCGCTCAACCGAGACCCGCTGTCTCTGGCGGATGTGTATGCCACCACGGGGGTCCGCGCACGGGCCTGCTCCCGCTCGGCTCTGCGGATCTGGCGCGTCGCACCCAATCCATCCAGAACCGGCATCTGGAGATCCATCAGGATGAGGTCAAGGCGGCGTTCAGCCGCCATGGCAACCGCTTCGGCGCCGTCGGCGGCCAGCAGCGGCTTGATCCCGAAGTACGCCAGCATCTCGGACGCCAACAGCAAATTGAGCGGGTTGTCGTCGGCCACCAGCACGCGCAGGCCGGCGGGCAGCGTGCCGGTCGCATCGGGAGTGTCGACCATGCGCAAGCCTATGCCCGGTACGGCCGGCTCCGAGAACAGGCGCCTGAGACGATGCAGCAGGTGCCAGCCAGCCTTGCCGCCCGCCGGAGCATCAACATTCAACCCCCCCATGGTGCGACTCCCCGTGAAACGACATGAGGGGAATGGTCGTGCTGGAGCGCCGTTTCATCTGTGCGCTAGGCAACAGAGACTGCTGCTGGTTCACCGCGCGAGTCTGCAGCCGAAGGTGCTACTTGCTGGAGGACAGGCCGTTCAAGCGGGTGGACCACTCCCACTCGAACAGCCGCACTCAGTCTGAACGCGACCGGAGAGTCCGGCCTTCGTCAGAACCCGTCAGCGGC
>JACZKT010000276.1 GCA_014859905.1 Rubrivivax sp. | reverse complement strand
CAATCGGGCAGCAACGCAACCTGGCATCGCTCTTCGCCTTCAATGAATCGCGCCATTTGCAGCCTCCGTTTGCCGCGTTGGCTCGTCACTCTACGCAAGCAATCGGCGACCTGTCAGGGGGTTTTCACACAGCCTCGACTGATTCCTGCCGTTCGGGAGCCTGCGGCCGATTGACCGCTGCTGAAGCCATCGCGAGTTGGGCAATGCTCGCTTCAGATACACAGTTGCGCGAGACTGAACCAGCGGTCAGGCGTATCCCAACCGAGGAGCTTGCGCTCGAGATCCGTTCCTGCTCTCGTTTCCTGCTTCTTCATCGCAGACTCGAGGGAAGAACGGTTCGCTTCCATGTGCAACATCTTTAGGCGCCACAATTCGTCGCTCTGGCCCAAGGGTTTGAGTTCCTCTGCCATCGACGCATACGCGCGTCGGTCGGCGTAGTGCACGAAAAGAGTCCAGGCGGAGTACGCAGACTCGACGTTCTGGGCGTCGATGAACTGCCTCCACCAATGCTTCGCGATGGCCTGCCGGATGGCCATAATTTGCGCCCGCCGCCGGAGGAAGCCCCATGTACCTGTGACAGGGCCTTCAAACCAGTTCGACGAACCAAGGTCAACCTCCGCAATCATTCCGTCAAGCACGATCGCCCGCCTTTGTCGCCACCCATCCTCAGAGCTCAAGTCATCCGCGATCTTCGCCCGTAGCCAAGGCAGCCGCTTGTTGAGCGCGACGCATGTAGCCAAGATCAGTAAGGACTGGTCGGTTCCATTGCGATGCAAGCTGTAGATCTCGTCGCGCAGTTGAAGGACACCAGGGTTGTCCGTCACGCGGAACGGAATCAGCATCAACTCATTGATGCCGCCTTCTCCGAGAAATCTCGTCCTCTGGGACTCGTCGAGTGCGTGCCACAGTTCGACGCCTCGTCGCCAGTCGACCTCCAGCAATGCTTCGCACAGCGCGATAAACAAACCGCCCGCGGCATTGACGCGACTGCGGAACGCCGCCGTCCGTTCGGTCATGCCATCGAGCCATGCGCCAACCTCCGCGGAGCAATGTTCAACGAGCATGCGTGCATCGGCGACATTGACTAGCTGTACTGCCATCGTCAACCCCGCGTCGCGAGCACGGGTGAGGTACTGGTGTCCTCGCTCTTGCGCGCTTTGGCGTCGCTTCAGTTGGGCGTCCGCGTCGAAGGCCTGCTGAAGACTCAGTTCTTCGTCTTCGTCGTCTAGTTCGTCGAACGAGATGAGTCCGGGCCGCCTGGAGGTGTCAATGGAAACCTCAACCCCCTCCGGCTCCGTGACGGCACCCTCATAGCGAATAACTGCATCCAGCACGGTCGCGGCGACCTTGGCATCAGATGGTAGGGCGCCGCGCGCACGGGCCTCGCTCAGCAGCAAACAGGGGGCCACCTCGAATCGAAGGTCACTGAGCGAGCGCGCCTGCGATGCGATGAGAATGGCTTTGCTGCCGTACTCCTGTTCGCGAATCGCCTGCGTCGGCGCGACCTTCCACTTGTGTTGCCGAAGGAACGCACCGAATCCGTCCGGCTGGGCACGCCCGAGCGCGATGAACGCAAGTGCTCGCAGGCTTTCCTCCGCTGAAAGCGCAAAGGCGACGAGCTTGTTGAAGTCCTCGTCCTGAAGCTCGACTTGATGAGTCGCCAAGAATGTCAGTGCGACTTCGACGGCACGCTTGTTTTCGATCGGCCAGCGCTGCAGGAACCGTGACAGCGTGTCCTTGTCGCCAGGGCGAGTCATCGCCATCAACTCCAAGGTCAACCACGCGTTGTCCGCTCGGACGAGCACATCGAGTTGCTCATCCACGGGAGCGTGCAACAGTTCGATTTCGAGGAGTCTGGTTGCAATGAAGCTTTCGTCCCGGTCGACGGGATCCGGTACCTTTAGTCGAAGTGTCCGCGCCGCTTCGGCAGCCTTGCCGTCGGTCAAGAGCAGGAAGTGAGGTGCTCGCAGGGCAGCCCAGTGGCGAGGTTCTCCGCTTCGGTCCGCCAGCGAGTGCAAGCCTCGTCTGGCCATGGTTGCCAGGGCAGGAGATGCCAGACGAGCGGCAGCTGGTTCGAACTCGCGGTAGTTGAGGTCCTCCGCAGTGAGCGAGTTCAGCTTGTCGAGTGAAGACATGTCGAACTCGTCGGCGACGGACCCAATTAAACGCTTGAAGTCCTCATCGACTTCTAGCCCCGGATCGCCAAGGTACAGATCGGCTCGCTGCAGCCGGGGAATTAGTCTCCAAGACTTGTCGTTCAACTGCAGTTGAACGTGGCGCCGTTCAAGCGAAAACAAGCTGTTTGCAGGGTCCGGAAGGTAGTCGTTCTCGTAGCTGATGTTCGATTCGAAGCTCACCCGAAGCTTGCTCGCGGCCTCTTCCTGATCTTCGGCACCTGTGAGCCAGAGCAGCAGAGCTGCGACCCTTTTCGGTACCTCCGGATGGACTCCTGACTCGGGGCGGACCCGGTTGAGCGCCGTGTCGGAGAGCGCGATCAGTCCCTCAACGGTCTCGGAGCGGTCTACAGGATTCAGTGTCACCAGCCACTTCAGCCCCTCCCAGAGCGGGGAGGACATGAAGTCCACTGCGGCCGTAACCGTTGCAGCAATCAAGACGCGCATCGCCGGCAGCAAAGGCTTGCCGAGCAGCAGCCCCGGAACGATCAAGCCTAGACTCTCGTGTTGGCGCTCGTGTAGGCGGATGGGCACGCCCATGACTACGTGAGTGCCGGCGATGTCTGTGCCAATCCGATCCAGCAACCGCTTGGACAGCAGAGCGTCGGATCCATTGGGGTCCGACTTGCCCAATGGATTTGGGCAGATGACTTGGGCGATCCAGCCAATAAGGCGCTCGTGTATGGTTTGCCAGGCACCGGCGTTTTCTACGGAGATTTCGCCCAACGCGCGCAGCGCCCACTGGCGCGCCGAGGCTTGGGCCCGTTGTTGGGAGCGCTCAACCGTACCCAGGAGCGCGTGCGTAAGCGCAGGTGCCAATGCAACGACCTCACGTCGATGGTTGTCGCCGGCGTTTTGGCTCTGAAGGAGCGCAGCGGTAAGCGCGCCGACCACCCCCGAAGTTGCCGGCAATCCTTTCGCCACAGAGATGGAGAGGGCGGCAGCGAGCACGCTCGCAGCTGCGGATGTCGCAGCGATCGGGTCCAACCACTCGGCAAGCGCCGCCTCGACACGGTCATCATTCTCGTGCTCCTGCGCATCCAACAGCGCCACGAGGGATGCGCCTAGTGCCAGCAACAGAGTTGACTCTTTCGGGCGGTAGGCGTTGGGCTTGCCGGGAACCGACTCCATCCACGTGCCATCGATGATCTCCGCGAGTCGGCGATAGTTGACTGAAGGCTCGAGCGATGCACGGCTCACCTTGGCGTCGAGTTCGCCCTCGGTGTAGTCCACGGCGTCGAGCCCGTTAGCCGCGCGGGCGCGGATGGCGTTCCACTGTGCCTTGGCCAGGTCGAGAAGCCATTGCTCCCACTCGGCCTCCGAGATGGCGCGGCCTTCACGCACGCTGAGTTGGTCGCGTCCATATGCCCACAGGAGCCGCGATACCGTGACGTCGCCGTGTAGGGCTGCGTCGGCACTCAAGGCCATGACGATGGGGAAGAGCCTTGGAACTCGTGCCAGCGGGATCAACTCGTGATTGAGATCGCTGCGCTTCTTCCCGAAGCTATCGAGCATCTGATCCAGTTCACCTCCTTCCAAGAGGTCGAAGGGCTCGACGCCGACACGGGTTCCTCGGCCGCTCACAAACTGCAGCCCGCGAAGCCGCTCCTCAAGGAAGTGGGTCTGCGTTGTCAGCAGGAGGCGAACTCGGCTCTTGAACCTTCCTCCCTGCAGGATATGGATGAGTCGCTTCCATTCGAATGAAGCCTCCTGGTTGAGGCCATCGACTACCAGAAAGACTGCCGGGCCTTCGTCATCTGGACGTTCGAGCAGCCGGTACAGTCTTTGAAGCCAATAGGTGGCGCCCTGTGTTCCCGCGAGATCGTGTAGCACGCCCGCCAAGAACGACAGCACGCCGTTCTCGTTGAGCCCTCGAACTTCAGGCAGCGCACCGGATGACAGCAGCAAAGTGATGGGGAGCCGCGGCAGTTCGCGAACTACCCATTGGAGGGCGGCCCAGGTTTTGCCGACCCCTTCGTCGCCGTGCACGACTGCTGGGCTCGCGCCACCTGCGTCCCACCAAGCCTGGAGTTGAGACGAGACCGAGTTACGCTCAACGAGATGCGTTGCAGCGCCTCCGGCGGCGTTCTGCCCCAAGACGGCGCGCGACTCGTCGACGCTTCTCCATGTTGACAGCAACCGAGATTGCGCTTGGACTCGCAACTGCTCGAATCCGATGTGCCAAGGCTCCAGTTCTTGCTTGATGCGGGAGACGATGGGCTTGCCTGCCTCGGTCAAAGACTTGGCCGCGTCAGCGGCGCCGCGTCCATAGAACTCCTCGACCACATCCGGCGCGCTGGAGCAGAGCGCGGCAAGATCCGGAAGCGCTCCCCACTGAGTGGTCCAGTCGATGACCAGGATCGGGACGCCGGACTCCCGCGCCTTGAGGTTCAGCGTCTCCTGTGTGGTTTCGGACGCGTTGCGTGTCGAGACCAGGATCCAAAGCTCGAGTCCAGGTGTACGGCGCCTTGCATCGTCGATCTCACCTTGAAGCTCGCGATTGTCTAACGGCGTTGAGTCGGCGTAGCGCTTGCACTCGATGCGCAGATGTCGCCCGCCCCGCCCTGCGGTCCCAGCGTCTCCGCCGTACTGGAAGCCCGAGTTGGATACCGATACCCTGACGCCAACCAGACGGCTGATGAGCGCGGCAGCAAGCCTCTCCAGCGTACCGGGTGATCCCGCACGCAGCGCGGATCGCAGTCGCGTCAGTTGCTGAGTCATGGTCTACACGCACTCAAACCCTGCGCCTGCGTGGCTTCCACCTTCTGGACCCGTGCTCTTCACTGGCAGCGTCGGCCAAGGCGCGCCGGTCGCGATATCGGGGTGGCGCGGCTCGCCCGACGCCACGCCGTGCATGTCGCGCAGTTCATCGATGTGAACCAGGCACGCCAGCGCAAGGCCAGCTTGGTTGCCGGTCGCGGTCCGCGACATCTCGAACAGGCGCTTTCGTAGCGAAGGCACTGGCGTACTGATCTGTTCATAAGCGCCGGCCCAATCTGACAACGGACGCCGCTCGACGACAAGATTCTCGATTGCCGACTCGAGCGTCCCGCTGAATGCTCTTCCAGTGGCGGCGTGGCTGCCGACAAGGAGCATGACGCCGGCTTCGTCAGGCGTTTCCGACACGGCGTATTCCAAGATCGCCATCGCCGGCGGCGCGACGCCGGATGCCACCCGCGCATATACATCGGCACGAAACTCGGGATGGGACTGCGTGCCGGCCGCGAGCCTCCGGCCGAACGTCCAAGTATCCGGCCGGCCCCCCTCACCCTTCGCTTTGCCCTCACAGATCAGGTCAAGCAGCATACGCAGCGACGACAGCGTATCCCGCTTCGCCAAAGCGGCAAACCAGTCATACTCGGACAGGAATCGCGCGTCCTCCCTTGCCAGTCCCGCAAGGATCTGCTCGGCCGTGTCGGACGGGGCGAACCCCAAAGCCGACAACAACGGGCGAAGACGCCATGGCAGGCGGATGTGCGGGTGCAGGCGCGCGAGCACTTCCAGTGTCGCCTCTGGCCGGCTGGTGAAGGGCAGCAGCAACAGCCAACGATCGATCTCACCTTGGTTCTCCTGCAGCAGCCAGGGCTTGGTCTTCGCGTCTTCGAGAAGCGCGTCGACGCTTTCAACGATCAGCTGGGCTTCGATCAGTTCGCCCGCGTTTACAAGGGCCGTAAAGAACCAGAGCTTCTTGCCGTATGGCTGCGGCAGTCGCTGCAGCTGATCAATGATGGCGCGCTTGTCACCGTAGAGTAGGCCCAGGCCTGTAGCAGCGAGCTGCAAGGCGTGGACCTGTGCCTCGCCGTCTGCGGCATTCCTCAGGAGTTTTTCCACGGCGTCAAAAATCGCTTCTGCGATCGAAGAGGTCGCTGGGGCCGACGAGCCTTGTCGCTCAGCACGGCGCGCTCGCACATTCGAGAACTCCGGGGGCCCTCTAAACGGCGTGTCGTTCGTCATCCCCAGTTGTCGCTGCCCAATCGCACGCAGCGCTTCCGCGGCGTCTATCCCGAATCCGCCATGGCCGGCGTCCATGAGGTAGGACTGCAGCGTCGCGATCGCCTGATCATCACCGATCGCGACAAACGCGCGCGCATACTGCAACGTCCAGGAGTGAAAGGCTTCCGACGCGCCGTCGTGCTTGCCGCGTGCCCGGGCCGCGACGCTCTCTTCACGCTGCTGGCGCCATTGCTTCAGGTCGCGGGCCAGCATGCGCGCAAGCGGCTCCGTCAGTTCCGGGGCGGCCAGCCTTTCGATGACCCGCGCAACTTCGCCGAGGATGCGCCGCGGCGAACTTTCGGCGGCGAGCAATACGTCCACCCACCTTCGGACGACCGCGATCAATGCAGAGCGGGTGGCATCACTGAGACCCAGGCGGCCACGATCCCCGCTTTCGCCGTGCCGCGCGATGAGATCGGCCAAGTCCTCGATGCTCGTTGGATCTGAAGTGGATGCGCGCGCCAGTACGGCCGCCATGAACGACTCCACCGGCGTCAACGCGATCAGGCCTTGGACGCGATGGAATTCATCATAGGTTATCACCGGCGGCGACAGTTTGAGCTGTTCGCGCATGCCGGGCAGCGCGTCGATGAGCTTGCCCGTCGTGTTGGAGCCGAGAAGCCCCGCCGCGGCGTTTGAGAGTTGCCGGTCAACGCCGGCCGCCAGCGCCAGTTCGGCGATAGGCCCTTCGTCAACAACGACATCACTCCCTCGGAGTAGCTCCTCGGTGCGAAAGGGAAACGGCAGTCGCCGTTCCAGCCGGCCGCGAAGCGCATCCCTGACTTCTTCGGGGTAGAACCGGCTGGCCTCGTCTATCGCACCCCACGCGCGTTCTTCCTTGTCGCTGAAGTCGCCCGTCTCGATCAAGGGCTTGATTGCCGCGGCCACGGCCTGCCGATCGTCATTCCGGCGAAGCAGCGCGCGCAGATTTTGCGCGGCGCTTTGCTCTTGCTGTACCAGTTGATCGGACTCCTGACGCATGCGCTCAAGCAGCGCAGGCGCCAACGAGTCCTCAGCGTACCCTTTGCGCGCGAGTGCCTGCCAGACTTCACGCGGCGCCATCGTCAGGAGACGCTGCATCTGATGGTTTGCCTGTCGGAAGTGCAGCGACTGCGCGACGCTGGTCTTCACGTCGGCGTCGTCGTCGGATAAGGCGATGCTTGTAGCGGTCTCGATCCCCTCGATACCACCGTACGTCACAAACTCGGACAGCAAGTGCGACCGGTGCTTCGCTGGCAGCTTGGAAATTCGGCCCGCTATGTCGCTCCCCAAGACCGAAGGCCGGAAGCGGCCGCCGGCGCGCATCGCCTTCAGGTACACCTGATCGTCGGGGTTCGCGATGAATGACCACAGAATGTCCGCGAACTCAGCGCGGCCGGACTTGATCATGAACCGCACCGCGCGGTCGATTTCCTTCGGCGTGTGCCAGCGACCGGCAAATTCAACGACGCAATCCTTGACTGCACTCCACAACGCGTCCGAGCCTCGATACATCGCCTCGGCCGCAAGCATGGGGTCAATGGTGAGCGCTTCGAGAACAAGGGTCGCTGCGCCCGCGACGCCGCCAGCGTCACCACGCGAGGCTCGCTCGCATGCGAACAGGACCGCTTCTTCCCACGCATGCGCGTTCAGGACTACGGTTCGCAGGCGGTGCCGGGCCTCAGCATCGCCACCTGCAACGGCCCGCATCAGCGTTTCGACCTCATGCGAAGCGAACCACTCTTGAAACTGTTGATGCTGAAACTCGACGCCGCTCGTGGTGCGGACCAGCAAGTGGTGGCTGACAAGGGCTGCCAGGACAGCGTCGGGCTGAGGCGCCGCCATTTGCCCTTCCCGAACAAGCCGGCCTGCTACATCGCTTATCAAGCTCCTGGCGCGATGCTCCGACACAGTGACGCTGTCTGCCATGGTCGCATCGATCGCTATCGACGACAGCATCTCTCCATGAAATCCGGAGGTGGCTGTTCGCAAGACCTCGCGCGTGGCGGCGTTGCGGTCAATCTCGGTGACGAAGAGGCGCAGCACTTCCTCTTTCGTCGTTGGCAGGTTTGCGCCGGGCGTGTCCAAGAGGAGCTTGGTTAGATACAGCGGAATTGCCACAAGATCGCGCAATCCGCGCGTTCGCCAGGCCTGATCGAGCAGACTTTCACCGGCTTCGCCTCGGTATGCGCGTGCGATAGCCAACTGTTGCGCCTCCGACAGCGGTTCAATCTCGACCACTGGGCCTGAGATCGGCACGTCCAATGCCTGAACACGCGTGCTCATCACGATGCCGACGTCGGGGAAGTCGCGCTGAATGCCTTGGACTTCAGAACGCAGCCGCTTTCGCGACGACGCATCCAACTCGTTCCAACCATCCATGACGAGGACCAAGCGGCCCGCGCCGGCGAGCAGTTTCAGATGCGCTTCACGGACGCCGGCAAACGCGGCCCGCTGAACGACTGACTGCAGGAGTGTGTAAGCTTGCGCGGACCACTCGCTGAGCGGGATGAACGCTGCGACGAGCGCTTCGTTTGTCGCAATGCTGCGGGCGACTTGCAGAAGTGTTGTTGTCTTCCCCGTGCCAGGTGGGGCGACGACGACGATCTCGTTGAACGTCCCGATCGCGGCGGCAAGTCCTGCAGCTACAAACGGCGTAACGCGCTCGCTTTCGATCAGCCGCAGCCGAAGTGAGATCGCGTTAACGGGAGACTTGAGTGCCGCGACAAACGCATCGAGGTCACGCGCAGCGGCTACCCGCAGTCGCGCCGTTACCGACTCGATGTTGTCCTGCGGCGCGAGGCCGAGCCGTCGCGCTAGATCGAACGCAGATGATCCAACTACGGGCTGCGCCGCGCTTGCATCGGGCGCCTGAAGGGTGAGGATCGCGAGTGCCGATCTTTCCTCCGCCTGCTTCTTCCAGGCCTTGAGGCGACCGACGGTGAAGTGGACATGATCGTCATCGATCTGCTTTGCATGTGCCGAGCACAGCCAAATGCCATTCGATGGGTGTCGCCGTTCTTCAGCCGACTGCAGCGGATCATAGCGGGGGCCGCCTGGTGCTGCCCCCTTGATGTGTGCAGCGACGCCAACGCTGACGACCTTTGCGTCATCGCCAATGGCCGCGCCGGTGGTTGAACGCCGGCAGTCAGGATTCGAGCAAGCGTAGCCGGCACGGCCCGCGAGCGTGCGCTTTGTCGCTGGTAAGAACTCATCGCGTATCGCCACGATTTCGCCGTCGCTTGCCCTCGTTCGGCACCACCCTCGAAGTTTAGGCCCGAGGAACCGTCATCATGGTTGCGCTGGTATGAGCGCTACTCATTCGCCGGTAGGAGTCGCGCACGGTACCAGCCCTGGTACTGCCAAGAACATGGATCCCGTTGCGTCGATCACCTCGACGTCGAACTGGCGGAATCGGCCCGAGTTGCCAGAGCGCCAGACTGCGGAGTAGTGCTCTTCGCCTCGCGAGCGGGGGCGGCAGTGGTCTGTAATCTTCCCATCGCGTTTCCTCTGCCCACTACCTTTGCACTGCCCACGCAACGTGGTGAGCGACCGCTTGGCGCGGTCCGTCGGACATGATGGCGCGCATGCCCTGCGTCCTTGGTCGAAGGACTGCATCCCGCGGTAGAGCGGCCGGTGAGTCTGCCCGAAACAACGACCGCAACAGCTGCGTTGCTGATGCCGGAGTGGTTGAGACGAAGGGCGGCAGTGGGTCGGACTCGCCCTTGAACGGTCAGCGCTGGCCTCGAACACAGGCACTCACGCAGCCGCCGTGTCGACCGCTCTTGAAGGCGCACCGTCCAGTGCATTCGGCATCTCTGCGCGCAGGACTTGCTCAGCAATCACCTCCCCTGTCTCCGCATTCAGTCGCGCGAGGCATGCCAGCAACGGCCCCGGCTTCGCGTCAGTCACTTGCGCCCACTGCCGCACCTTGTCGGCCAGGCTGGCCGCCCTCAAGATGCCCGCAGCGCGCGTGCGCACGACGGGGACGATGCGGCCCTCCAGATTGACCTCGGCAGCACACCCGAGCTCGCGCTGGATCAGCGCGCGGTCCACTTCGTGGCGGTCTTCGTCCGCCACCGTCCATCGCACCCGGACATGCGCTCCGGCAATGTCGTGCTCCGCAGCCGCCTTGCGAAGCGCTTCCAGGTCCGGCTTGCCTTCGAACATGATGTCCACTGTTCGCCTCGCCGGTGTGGGCACCACGTCGAAGCGAGCTTCATCCGCATCGACCTCCCACAGCAAGAACCCCTTTTCGCCTTCCTCACCGTAGTGAAAGCGCCCGATGGACCCGGCGTAGGCCACGCACTGTTGCCCCGCCCGTCCAGCCTGCCACCAAGCTTGGTGCCGATGGATGTGCCCGAGCATGCAGGCCTGCGCTTCGGCGGCGAACAGCGCCCCAGTTGTGAACTCATGGTCGAAGCCGGCCATCGGCACTCCGTGCTCGCTGAGGCAACCGAACACCGTGCCGTGCGACACGCAGATGGCCGGTACGCCGTGCTTGCGGGC
>JACZKT010000275.1 GCA_014859905.1 Rubrivivax sp. | reverse complement strand
CAATCGGGCAGCAACGCAACCTGGCATCGCTCTTCGCCTTCAATGAATCGCGCCATTTGCAGCCTCCGTTTGCCGCGTTGGCTCGTCACTCTACGCAAGCAATCGGCGACCTGTCAGGGGGTTTTCACACAGCCTCGACTGGGTGCGGCCGTTGGGAATTCGCGGACCAATGTCGGCGGCCGCCGTTACCTGCCGCTCAGGGCTCGCAGGGGCGGTAGGCGGCTCCTCACAGGAACCGGCCCTTCGTCCATAGTTCTGTGGACGAGTGACCGCGCGGCCAAGGCATGTGGCGACCAACGGCAGCTCCCTTGACCCGCGAACTGGCGGTACCGACCCGGCAGCGACAGTCATCCGCGGGTTTTCGCGGCTTCGAAGCCGACAGTGTGACTTCAGCGCAGCCTGCCGTCGACGAGTTCCGTCCTAGCAAACCACTTCGAAATTTGTCAGCCGTGCAGACAACCCTTCGTCTCGTGGCCAGATCTCAGATCGAGGACGACAGGATGATCCGCTCCAGAAACTTCATGACGCGCAGCGCTTGGTCAGGGAGAAAGTGATAGCCCTCTTCGATGAAGCAGACTTCCGCGTGAGGAACTGCCCGCTGCAACCTGTCTCTTGTATCTCGCGAATCCAGCAGGACATCCCGCCCACCGATGATCGTCAGGATCGGCAAGTCGAACTCGCGGAGTTGTGCGTCCGTCAGTCGCGGAATACGCACCACCCGCGGCTTGACCGCTCGCCCCACACTTTCCATCAGTTCAGCGAGCGGCTGCATCTCTTGGGGCAAGTCCTTGGGGGCGGGACCGAACACCAGTTCCCACATCCGACGCTTGCCCCATGAGCCGAGCAGAAGAAGGGGCAGCACCTTCAACAGAAAGTTTTTCTGCCGGCCGATGCCGGCCGGACAGATCAACGCCAGCGCGCGAACGGCCGCTGGCCTTCTGTTGGCATAGTCGAGTGCCAGCCATCCACCGAGCGACGTACCGACGATGGCGACGCGCGCCCGTCCCGATCCCAGCCCCAGCCCCTCGAAAACGTCGTCGAGCCACAGTGCATGGGCGTCGCTGGCAAGATCGGGCCTGACCCGTGCACTGAAGCCGGCCTCGCCAATCATGTCGATCGCGAACAGCCTGAACTTCGTTGACCACACCGCCACATCGGGCACCCATGCGGCCGAGTTGGCCAGCGAGCCGTGGAGCAACACGACGGGCGGTGCGCTTTCCGGACCGCAGACCACGACAAAGGTCGCGCCGTAGCGAGTCGGCACATGCAACTCGGTCTTCGGAACCGGCCATCGCTCCAAGACTCGCTTGTATTGCGTCTCGACGACTACCGCCGCTTCCGCGCTTCGGTAAACCATGTCGTTCATGAGAGGCTACTCATCTTCACCTGCAACATTTCCAACAGCCCGGCCGCGTTGGACGGACTGGCGATCACCACCACTTTCATGCTCTTGGCGAGCGGGTCGAACGCCGTTTGAAGATGCAGCGATGGCGTGTCAGCTGGGCTGGCCATAGCAGCGGATTGGAGGAAGGTTGCCAGTCGTTCCGCCGTGTCCACGGAGATATCGGGGATGTCAACGATGCACGTTGCCCGTATGCCTGCTGCCGCTTCTGATTGGGCGCTCGCGACGCCGCTAAAGGCGTCCAGTCCGGTGCGTGCGATGCGGTAGGACTTTCCAACCCGCTTTGCTGGCAGCCGTCCATCGCGGATGTAGCGCAGCACGGTCTTGGGGTGAAGGTGTAGATGCTCAGCCGCCTGCTCGACGGTGACAAGGCTGGCAGACATTCCCATATATTCCCTATTGTTCCTGTATTGTGGGATGATATGGAATCATATAGAGCACAAGACGCGCGCGCAACCGTAGGCGGGCGGGAGCCCCTGGACATGAACCTCATCGCCGCTTTGATTGCCGAGAACGGCTCGACGCGGCTTAAGGCCGCTCTCGCGATCGGCTCCGATCCTGACCCGGGTCTGGTCGACACCGTAGTCGCGCGGTGTGCGATCGAGCCCGACTTCTATGTGCGCGACATGCTCACATGGGCGTTGACCCGTTTCCCCAATGAGATCACCGTGCCGAAATTGGTCGCTGAGCTGCATTCGGAAGACGCTCAGGCCCGCAGTCAGGCGTTGCACACACTGTCGAAGATCAAGGACGCCGGCACATGGCCAGCGATCACGAGATCCCTGCTGCGCGACCCGAACGATGAGGTCGCCCAGAGCGCATGGCGTGCCGCGGTGGTCCTGGTGCCTGATGGGCAGAAGAAGGACTTGGCCGAGGAACTCGCCACGCAGTTCGGTCGCGGCAACCGAGAAGTGCAGCTGAGTCTGAGTCGCGCCCTCGTCGCCCTGGGAGAAGAAGTGGTCGAGCCGGTTCTCCGGAAGGCGATGGCGGGCGACCATCCAGGTGTTCATGCCCATGCGCGCGCTACGGAGCGGATCCTGCGCGACCCAAGTGCCAGCTTCGATCTCGCCATCAAGGAGGCGAAGCGGATATTCCTGTTGGGCAAGGACCGGTAGGGTGTTGACTGCGAACTGGATTGGAGAGGCCGGGCGCTGCCTAGGCGTGACGGCTGAGATGTCCTGCCACGGTGACATGCGGTTTCGGCGCGGTCCGTCGGCTGCACAGTCGACTCGATCGCGGTGTGCTGACGAGTCGTAGCCGGACACTGCGGCGCGGCCGTATCCGTCGGGATGACCTCACTCTTCGGCTCCAAGAGGCTGCCTGTCGCGAAGGGCGGCAATTGGCCGCCAGTGTGATTTCGGCGTTGCAGCGGGAAGCTGACCTTGGCGGGTTCAGGGCCATGCGCCGAAGGTCAGCTACCTGGCGCGACATCGAACTCACAGTCCCGGCCACAAGCGGCCGGTCACCCCGCCTACCAAAGTTTGGCCTCAGCGGGCCCTTGAAGGACCGCTTTCCGACGGTCAGTCTGGACCTCTTGTCGGCGCGACTCGGCCACTTCCAGACATCCGACCAGGCAGGAAGTAGTCACGCCTGTTGTCGGTGGTGTAGTAGCGCGGCTATTCGGCGGCACTAATCGGCTGCGAGACGGCGGTTTCGAACGGCCGCCGAGGGCGGGTCGAGGACTTCCGTGATGAAGAAGTGCAGATGGCCCCGGGAGGGGCCATCTGCTTGT
>JACZKT010000274.1 GCA_014859905.1 Rubrivivax sp. | reverse complement strand
TCTCGCTGACCTGCATGGCGCCCAGGATGCTGAGGTTGATCTTGCCGCCGCGGATCATGGCAAAGCTCTCGTGGCTGCCGAAGATGCTGCTGCCGGGGATCGTGGTCACCGTCTGCTTGCCGGCGTTGATGAGGTCGGCGTCGACCTCGTCGTCGGTCGGAAACGGCCCGATGCCGAGCATGCCGTTCTCGCTCTGCAGCCAGACCTCGATGTCGGGGCTGACGAAATTGGCCACCAGCGTCGGCAGGCCGATGCCCAGGTTGACGTAGTAGCCGTCCTGCAGTTCCTTGGCCGCGCGTGCGGCCATCTCGTCGTGGGTCCAGGCCATGGTGAGCCTCCTTCGGAGAAATTGGAGAGCGGGTGCCTGAGGCACCCTTCAAGGTGGCGGCCGGCTAGACGCCGGCCCGCGGGGGTTCGCTGATCGTCCGCTTCTCGATGCGCTTTTCGGGCTTCGCGTTGAGCACGATGCGGTGCACGTAGATGCCCGGCAGGTGCACGGCGTCGGGGTCGAAGGTGCCGGTGGGCACGATCTCCTCGACCTCGACGACGCTGATCCTGCCGGCCATGATGGCCGCCGGGTTGAAGTTGCGCGCCGTGCGGCGGAAGATCAGGTTGCCCGACACGTCGGCCTTCCAGGCCTTGCCCAGGGCCACGTCGGGCACCAGCGCGCGCTCCATCACGTAGGCATGGCCGTCGAATTCACGCACCTCCTTGCCTTCGGCGACCAGGGTGCCGACGCCGGTGCGCGTGAAGAAGGCCGGGATGCCGGCGCCGCCGGCTCGCAAGCGTTCGGCCAGCGTGCCCTGCGGCGTGAATTCCAGCTCCAGCTCGTGAGCCAGGAACTGGCGCTCGAACTCCTTGTTCTCGCCGACGTAGCTGGAGATCATCTTCCTGATCTGCCTCGTCTCCAGCAGCTTGCCGAGACCGAAACCGTCGACACCGGCGTTGTTGGAAATCACCGTCAGGTCCTTCACGCCGCTGTCGCGCAGCGCGTCGATCAGTGCCTCGGGAATGCCGCAGAGGCCGAAACCGCCGACGGCGAGCAGTTGGCCGTCCTGGACGATCCCGTCCAATGCCGCCGCAGCGCTGGGATAGATCTTCTTCATGAGTCGTGCCTCCGCAGGGGCGTTGGGGTGAGCCGTGTAGCGTACTACTTAAGGCATTACGTAGTCGTTACGTAGAATCGCTTAACCCCCTGCCCCGGAGCCGCCCGCCATGGCCACTGCCGACCCGAACGCCTCGACCGCCGACGCCCACGCCCAGGCTGACACCGAGATGCTGGAACAGGCGCTGGCGCATGTGTTCGCGCCCTGGGTGCGCGAGCTCGACCTGCGCGTGCTGCAGGCCCGCGCCGGTGAGGTCACGCTGGCGCTGCCGGTGACGGCCAGGCACGTGCACGGCGGCGGCGTGCTGTGCGGCCAGACCATGATGGCCGCCTGCGACACCGCCATGGTGCTGGCGGTGATGACGCGGCTGGGGGGGTTCAGGCCCATGACCACGGTGCAGCTGCAGACCAGCTTCCTGCGCCCGGTTCCGGGCGCAAGCGGCAGCGCGCGCGTGGTGGCGCGCGTGCTGCGCATGGGCAAGAGCCTGGTGTTCGGCGAGATGCAGGTCTTCGGCGCCGACGATGAACTGGCCGCCCACGCCACCACCACCTACGCCCTGTTGTGAGTCGGCGCCGCGGGTCTGTCGCTTGAACGTCACCGCCCTCGCCGCCTTTGACTACCGCACCGCCTTCGAGCTGGCGCCGGTGGGTCTGGTGCTGTCGCGCCAGCGCCTGATGGTCGACTGCAACCGCGAGCTGCTGGCGATGTTCGGCGCCGAACGTGAGCAGCTCATCGGCCGCTCGTTCGAGATCCTCTACCCCACCGCCGACGAGTTCGAGCGCACCGGCCAGCGCATCGCGGCGCAGCTGGACAGGATGGGCCGCTACGCCGACGAGCGCGTGATGCGACGGCTGGCCGCGGCACCCGGCGCACCGGAAGGCGAACTGTTCTGGTGCCATGTCAGCGGCCGCGCGCTCGACCCGATCCGGCCCCACGCGGCTGGCATCTGGGCTTTCGAGGACCTGTCGTCCAAGCGCGCGCTCAAGTTCGAGCTGACGCCGCGCGAGCGCGAGATCGCCGCGCTGCTGATCGAGGGCTTGACGAGCAAGGGAGTCGGCAAGCGGCTGGGCATCAGCCCGCGCACGGTCGACGTCTACCGCGCGCGGCTGATGCGCAAGACGGGTGCGGCGACGACGCCTGAACTCGTCAAGCGGCTGCTCAGCGGGCAGGCCTGAGCGCGCCGCGGCGCCGCGCTGCGGCCCGGCCCGAAACCACGGCGGCACCAGCGATGCGGCATCATCGGCCGCATGATCACCGTGCATCACCTTGAGAATTCGCGCTCGCAGCGTGTGCTGTGGCTGCTGGAAGAGCTCGGCGTGCCCTACGAGGTGCGGCGCTACGAGCGCGACCGCAAGACCATGCTGGCGCCGCCGGCGCTGGCGCGTGTGCACCCGCTGGGCAAGTCCCCCGTGATCACCGACGGCGAGATGACGGTGGCCGAGTCGGGCGCCATCATCGAATACCTGCTCGACACCTGCGGCGACGGCCGGCTGCGCCCCAGGCCCGGCACGCCCGAGCAGCGGCGTTACACCTACTGGCTGCACTTCGCCGAGGGCAGCGCGATGCCGCCGCTGCTGATGAAGCTGGTGTTCGACAAGGTGCGCACGGCGCCGGTGCCGTTTTTCATCAAGCCGGTGGTCAAGGGCATCGCCGACAAGGTGACAAAGAGCTTCATCGCCCCCAACATCGAGCGCCAGCTCGACTACATGGAAGCCGAGCTGGCGACGCGGCCCTGGTTTGCCGGCACCGAGTTCAGCGCCGCCGACATCCAGATGAGCTTCCCGCTGGAGGCCGCCGCCGCGCGCGCCGGGCTGGGCAAGTCACGGCCGCGGCTGATGGACTGGCTGTCGCGCATCCACGCCCGGCCTGCGTACCAGCGTGCCCTGACGGCCGGTGGGCCCTACAGCGTGGCCGGTTGACCAGGCGCGGGGCCCTCCTGCGGCGTGTCCCGGCGTCCATCGCCGGGGCAGCCGCTACGTCACCAGCGCGCGCAGCCAGTCCGGCAGCGGCGCCGACTTGCGCGCCTTGAAATCGGTCCACACCGTCTTGCTGCCGCCCTCGGCGTAGATCGCCCCGGGGTCGTCGGTGCGGGCGAGCGTGATGTAGGTGTCGAAACTGGAGCGCCCGGGATTGGTGACGTAATGCCTGGCCAGGATGTCGCCGGGGAATTCGAGCTGGCGGATGAAGTTGCAGAAGGCGTTGACGATCACCGGCCCGCAGCCCGCGGGGTCGGGCGGGCCGCCCACCTTGTACAGCCACTCCAGCCGCGCGATCTCGAGGTAGCGGAAGTAGATGGTGTTGTTGACATGGCCCATCAGGTCCATGTCGCCCCAGCGGATGGGGATGACCATCTCGTGCGTGAGCTTCTTCTCGGCCGGGACGTGGAATCTCATGGTCTTGCTGCGGTCCGTGCTGGCGTCTGGGTCATTGCGGCTCGATGCCGAGTTCACCTGCCATGCGGTGCACCAGCGCCTTCAGCGCGTCGACCTCCGCCGCCAGCCTCGTCTGCTCGGCCTTCAGCGCTGCCAGTTCACCGGCCGACACGCCGCCGCAGCCGTCGAGCATGGCCGTGGCGCTGGCTTCGGCGACCTCGCCGCACAGCAGGTGCGCCCAGCGCGCCTCGCGCGAACCCGGTGCGCGCGGCAGCTTGACCACGCGCGGCGGGTCCTTGGCGGCCAGTTCCTCCAGGAACCCTTCCACCGACGAGATGTCGGCGAAGCGGTGCAGCCGTTCGCAGTTCAGGCGCAACTCGGCCGCCGTCTGCGGGCCGCGCAGCATCAGCACCGTCAGCAACGCCACGGCCTGGCCGGGCACGCCGAGCACGCGGCCCATGTTGTGTTCGAACTTGACGACGCGGCTGCCGCTGCCTTCGAACACCAGGCTCAGGCCCTTGAGGCCGTCGACGGCGGTCATGACCTCGGCCTCGTTGGCCTCGATCACCGGAAAGCGCGCCGTCTTCTGGTTGCAGCCCGCGGTGAGCGCGTTCACCGACAGCGGATAGGTGTCGGGCACCGTGTGCTGCTTTTCGACCAGCACGCCCAGCACGCGCGCTTCGAGCGGGGTCAGGTTCCGCAAGGCTCAGATCCCGAAGCCATCGTCCGCCGCGATCACCGCGCCATTGACGAAGTGGCTCTGGTTGGCGCACAGCATCATCAGCGCCGCGTCCAGGTCCTCGGGCTTGCCGACGCGCTTGCGCGGCAGCATCTGCACCAGCTTCTGGCCGCCTTCGGTCTGCCAGTGGTGGCGGTTGATCTCGGTGTCGATGTAGCCCGGGCACAGCGCGTTGACGTTGATGCCCCAGCGTCCCCATTCCAGCGCCATCGCGCGTGTCATGTGGATCACCGCGGCCTTGCTCATGGCGTAGACGCCCAGCTGCCCCAGCACGCGCAGCCCGGCCATCGACGCGACATTGACGATGCGCCCGCCGGTGAAGGTGCCCGGCGCCTCGCCCTTGGCGCGCGCGATCATGCGCTTGGCCACTTCCTGGGCCACGAAGAAGGCGCCGCGCGTGTTGGTGTTCATCACGTAGTCGTAGTCCTCGGGCGTGACATCGGTCAGTTTCTGCGTCGTGCTGACACCCGAGTTGTTGACGAGGATGTCGATGACGCCCATCTCGGTCTCGGCATGCGCCACCGCGGCGCGGATGCTGGCCGGGTCGGTGACGTCCAGACCCACGACATGCGCGTCGCCGCCGGCGGCCTCGATCTCGGCACGCAGCGTCTTCAGCCGCTCGATGCGTCGCGCGGCCAGCACGACGCCGGCGCCCGACGCCGCCAGGACGCGGGCGAACTGCGCCCCCAGGCCGCTGGAAGCACCGGTGACGAAGGCCACGCGGCCGGACAGATCGATCTCGTATGCCATGGTGCTTTTCCCTGCTGCAAACCCCGTCGATCACGATAGCACGCGCGGCCGCCGGCCCTGCCGTGCCATCATCAGCCGCTGTGATGCTGCGCGTCGAAGGCCTGGGCAAACGTTTCGGTGAAACCGCCGTCTTCGACCAGGTGTCGCTGCAACTGGCGCGCGGCGAGTTCGTGGCGCTGCTGGGCGAGTCGGGGGTCGGCAAGTCGACGCTGCTGAAC
>JACZKT010000273.1 GCA_014859905.1 Rubrivivax sp. | reverse complement strand
CCTTGCCACGCCCGACCACCTGCTCGGTGACCACCAGGTTGTGCAGCAGCCCCTGCGAGTCGATCAGTGCCGCCAGTTCCTCGACCTGGCCAGCCCTGTGCCTGCGCACGTTGTGTGGCGACGGCACCAGCATCGACAGGTCGATCGAGAGCAACTCCTTCTTGTGTTCCATGATGTTGAACTCCTGGCGTTGAAGACGATTCAGCAGACCTTCCACGAACTGCCATCACGGCGGCACGCCGGGCCACGGAAGCGAGTGACGGCCGAAGCGCACGGCGACGGTTCGTAAGAACTGTCGTCCCGCCTCGCGCCACTGGATGTCGCCTCGCATCGCCACGTCGTTGCCCCTTCCAGCTTGGCCAGCCCACCTGCCCTGAGTTCCGAGGGAGCCGCTTCCTTGTCTGGAAGGGTTGTTGATCCATCGGCCTCAGGACTGCTGTCGAGCTGTGCCTGCCCCGCATTCGTCGGTCGCCGTGCGATGCCAGGAGCGCCGCGAGAAAGCGCAGGCGCAAGGGCACCGTGGAATAAATGGAAGGGGCCCGCCCCGGGCGGGAAGGCGGCCGCTTATGCCGCGAAAGGCCCTTGCGACGGCGCGCGCGGCGCTACGGTTCGCACAGAGGGCGAGCGCCGGATGCGGGCTGGGCCGACCCAGCTGACGCGGGCCGCAGCCCGTCCAGATGAGGCCTCGTTGCAGGGGTTCGCCGGGTCAACTGCCACCGAACGAAAGCGGCCGTGTAGCCAGGTGTGCCGCCGACCCTGTCGAAGCCACCTTCGTCACGCACGTGAAGGGGTACCTCGAGGGACGTGCAGGTGCGGCCTGGCCTCGCAGCCCATCTCTGACCCTACCGTGTCTCGGCGCCGGGAAGCACCGGGCGGCCTGGTGGCGCTTGCGGCGCCGAACGCTTATGCGGTCATGTGCAGATCACCGTTGAAGCAGACGCACCGCAGGCAGGACCATGCCCATCCAGAAGGTGTCGCTGCGCCTCATGCACCCCGAGTCAGGGCCGCAGCCCCTGAAGCGCCTCGTGCCTCAGGTCACACCCACATGACCTTCCCGTGTCCGCGACCTCTGCACTTCGGAGCCCGCCATGGCCACACGTCCCCAGGCCCCCTTTCTGCTTACCCCGCTGACCCAGACCGAGGTCCGCGCCCACGACGATCGCTGGCGGGTGAGCATTGCACGCGTCGGCTCTGGCGTGGTCACCGGCCGCATGCGCCGCGGCAGCGGCAATGCCCACATCGACGGTTGGTCGCTGTTGCAGTCCCGCGAGCAACTCGACGCCTGCGCGGCGCGTGATCCCCTGAGATTCACGGACCCTCTCATGTTTGACCAGGTGAAGAAGGAGCTCCACCATGCCTTCGATCGACATCAGGAATCCGACGCCCTCCAGCCAGGCCGGCTTGAGCCAGGACCGGGTGATGAGCGCGCTGGCCGCCATCGACGGCATCCGGTCGGCCAGGGATGCGGCCGAGTGCCTGGAACGGCTGTTCCAGGTGACGCAGGCCATCGACGCGACCGCCAGCCTGTACACCGTCGCTATCCCTGAGAAGGGCCCCGAGATGTCGAGCATCACGCTCTTCGCCTGCGACCCCGGCTTCGCGCAGCAGCTCTTCGATCCCGGGCCCGTGCAAAGCCACCCCTGGGTGCGGTTCGCACGCACCCACACCACGCCCGGAACTGGCAGGCAGGTGCAGGTCCGTGGTCCGTCCGATGCTGCCGCCATCGACGTCGCCCGGGCCCATGGCTTCGGCTCCTACCTCATTGTTCCGACGGTCGCAGGGGCCGAGCTCGGGCGCATCGAGCTGCTCTGCCTCGGCAAGGGGGTGCACGACAGTTTCGAGAGCGAGGATCAGCGCATCGTGCGCATGCTTGCAGGTTCACTGGCTGCGGAACTGCACGACTGGTTCACCCTCCACCTGCGGGCAGCCCTGCAGCAGGCCGCTCGCCTGCAGGCCCAGGACGTGCAATTGCTTGCCCTCGAATGGGAGGGGCTGGGCACCAAGGAGATCTCGCTGCGCACGGGGATGAGCGTCGCTGCCGTCGATTCCCGGTTCCAGCGGCTGAACCAGCGTTTGAACTGCCCCAGCCGGAAGGCCTCCGCTCGACGGGCGGCAGAGCACGGCCTGCTTGGCGCTGCCCGGCACTGTGCCGCCCCCGTTTCGCCGCTGTCTGCCCGTTGAACCTCAGGCCCGGCAATGGTGCTCCTGGCACGCCACAGACCCGCTCGAAGCAAGCGCATGGGCTTCGTCGACGATCCGCCTTGCCGGCGTCGCGAGGATCGGACCATCGCCATGGCGCGCCTTGCACGCCGTCATCTGTTCGCTCAATGTGGCCTTCGCCCGCCCGAAATGGCGAGCCACCGATGCCGCCGAACACAGCTGGTGCCTGACCGCCAGGCAGGCCACCAGCGCGCGCCCGCGCGCGCTGGTGCTGCCGGCCCCCTCACGCAACTCAGCCACACCGCGCAGGCCCAGTTTGAGCGCAACCCAGACCTCGAGCAGGCCGAGCGCACCATCGATGCCGTCGCCGCCTGCCGCAACCAGCGCGGCACCGCCCGCGCAACGCACCTCCCGCGCCATGTGCGGTTGCGGGCCGACGCTGCCCATCGCCAGACCCAGCCCTCGCGTCAGCTCCCACTCGCGCCAGACCCGCTCGGTCGGCCTCCTGGACACCCAGCCGCGCATCGCCTTGCGCGCCAGCGGGACGGTGTCGCCAAACAACTGCAGAAGCCAGCGCGAGTCGAAGCCCTGCACCGGTGTCAAACCCAGGGCAATGCGCAGGGCGCCGTGCGGATGGTGGCTGGGGGTGTTGCACAGGCCCAGGTGCACGGGCCGCCAGGCCAGCATGCGCACGTCGCTGCGCAGTTCGGCCATCGAGGTGATCCGGTGCGCGAGATGGGGCCCCGCCAGGACCGGACTGCGCACGGGCTGCGCCTGGCGTACCCACCTCGACACCACGTTGCCGATCGCGCGTGCCACGTCGCTGGAGCCCTGGCCCGGCGGCAACTGCGCCAGAACGTGGATCTCGGTGGGCAGCAGCAGGTAGTCGACCAGCACCCGGCCGCGGCAGCTGTGCGCCTGGATCAGCCGCTCGCGGACCCGGGCATACAGCGAGGTGTGGGCGAAGAACTCGCGCCCCACGGCGGCCTGCCAGCACAAGTGCCACAGCGTCGGCGCGACACTCGCACGCCCGTCGAGGGGGTCGGCGTCCTGCATCCCCACATGACGAACCAGCGGGAATATCCCTCATCCCTCGTTGGGGGGTGTCGGTCCCTACGGACTTCGATGGAAGACGGGTGCGCTCCTGCATGCGGCCCGGCGGCGCCCATGCCACCGAACGCCTCATGCGGCATTGCGCGCGCCGTGCCCGGCCCGACCCGACCGAAACCTCCGAGGTGACAGGCCATTGCCGGCCCAGGCCTACGGCCGAACGGAGCGCCACCATCACGTCGCGGCGCTGGTGCGCTGAATTCCCGCGGGCTACCGTGGCACTGCCTGAGGCTCATGCGGTCTCGGGCACTGGTGTTTCCATTCTCAACCTCAAGGAGTCCGTCATGAACGACAAGCAGGACCTGGAACTCGTCGACCTCGGCGACGTGAAGGAAGTGACCCAGGGCCCGATCGCACCGGACCTGGGCGAAGACCACCCGGTGCTGATCTTCCGCGACCAGTGAAGCCGGCATGAAGGCGTGTCGTCAACGACGGCGCGCCTTGCCAGGCAGGCGCACCCCGGCCTTGCAGCCGCGGGTGCGCCGACCTGGCGGGGGCGAGCGGCCCCAGGCAGTTCGCCCCCCTTGATCTCCCCAGGCCAGCCACTCGCACCGCAGTGCGCGCAACGATGCACCGTTCCACCAAGGACCCGGACATCCAGCTTCGCCTGGCCGACCATGTGCGTGCCTGCCAGGTCGGTGACCAGGTCGTCCTGCTCGACCTGCTGCACGGCCGTTACGTCGGTGTTGCTGGCAGGCCGGTCCACGTGCTGGTTGACGCCATCGACGGATGGCCTGCCGCTGACCTGGCCTCCAGTGCGCCCACCACAGGGGCCGACGTGTCCAGGCTCATCCAGCCGTTGCTGGCGCAGGGCCTGTTGACTTCCCACGTTTCCGAATGCCCACCCGTCATGGATATCGAAGAGCCGGTCCGCTCGCTGGACGTTCATGACGCGATGGCCGTCACGCGCACAAGCGTGCGCGATCTGCGCCGTTTCCTCCTGGCTGCCGCCGTCGCCGGCCTGTGGCTGCGGTGGCGTTCGATGCACGCCATCGTCAATGCGGTGGCGGTTCGTCGCCACCGTCCTGACCACGCCGGCCATGGCATGGACCTGCAGCACCTGCACGGCGCCATGGTCACCTTCGAGAAGTTGCGGCCCCTGGCCTTCACAGCACGGGACCAGTGTCTGTTCGACTCGCTGGCGATCATGAACTTCCTGGCCGGCGAGCGCCTCTTCCCGCGGTGGGTCATCGGCGTGAAGACGAGCCCCTTTCGGGCGCACTCGTGGGTGCAGAGCGGCGACATGGTCCTGAACGACCAGCACGAGAACGTGCGGCGGTTCAAGCCGATCCTGGTCGTGTAGCCGCGCGGAGCAGGGACAGCGCATGTTCCGCTACATCGCCCTTGCATGGGACGACACCCTGCCCTCGGCTGAGACCATGCCCCGGCGGCTCGCGCTGCAGCTGCTGGCATCCTCCGCCTGGGAAACCGCCTTCCTCCGCCCTGGCCTGCACGTGCTGGTCGCCGGGGCGGCACCCGGCATCAACGAGGTGTACCCGCTGCAGGACGAGCAGGGCGTGGTGCTCGGCAAACTGTTCCGTCTGGGCGACCTCACCCAGGCCTCGCCGCGACCGGTGGTACTCGACGCCCGCGACTCGGACGCCATCGTGCGCAGCGGCGGGCGCGCGCTCGTGCGCGACTACTGGGGGCGCCACATCAGCTTCCTGCGCGGCCCTTCGGGTGGGTTTCACGTCCTGCGTGATCCCAGCGGCACCCTGCCCTGCTTCCTCATGCACTTTGAGGGTGTGGCGATCGTCTTCTCCTGGCTGGAGGAGGTGCTGGCCACGATGCCCGGCCTGCCGCGGCCCACCGTGAACGCCGATGCCGTGGCTGCGCAGCTCGTGTTCGGGGAACTGGGCAGCCGAGAAACCGCGCTGCGGGGCATCACCCAGGTGCTGCAGGGCGAAGTCGTGCCACTCGGCGGCAGCGCCGAGCCCGGCGCCCTGCTGTGGAACGCGATCGAACAGGCACAGCTGGCGCCTGTCGAAGACCTCGCCGAGGCCACAGAGGCACTGCGGCACACCGTGCGCGCATGCGCACAGGCCTGGGCTGGCTGCTACGACAGCATCCTGTTTCGCCTCTCGGGTGGCGTGGATTCGTCGATCCTGCTCAGTTGTCTGGCCCGCGGGCTGACGCCGGCCCGCGTGACCTGCATCAACTATCACTCGCCGGGTATCGACAGCGACGAGCGGTGTTATGCCCGCCTGGCCGCCGCGCGGGCGCAGCGCGAGCTCATCGAGTGCGAGCGGATCGCCGGATTCCGCCTGGAGTCCATCCTGCACGCAGCACCCACGCCCACGCCGGGCAATCACGTCGGACGCATGGGTTCGGCGCAGATGGATGCCGAACTGGCGGCTGCACACGGCGCGTCCGCCATGTTCACCGGTGGCGGCGGTGACCAACTCTTCTTCGAGTTCCGGCACTGCTGGCCGGCGGCCGACTACCTGTGCCTGCGCGGGCTCGATCGGGGCTTCGCGGCGGCGGCGATGGATGCGGCGCGGCTCGGCCAGATGTCGGTCTGGCGGGCCATGCGCCTGGCGGTGGCCGACCGCCTGCACGGGAGGGCCTCGACACAAGCAGCGCCAAGGTCTGGGAACCTCTTCACCGAGGCGGCAGTGGCCCAGGCCACGCAGGGCAACCGATTCAGGCATCCGGCACTGCAGCCCGACGGCTGCCTGCCCATCGGCAAGCGGACACAGGCCCGGCAACTGATGTATCCCATGAACTACTACGACCCCTTCGAGCGCGAGGCGGCGCCGGAGATGCTCAACCCCCTGCTGTCCCAGCCCCTGGTGGAGCTGTGCCTGCGGATTCCCACCTATGTGCTCACCCAGGGCGGCCGCGGCCGCGCGCTGGCACGCCGGGCGTTTGCGGCCGAACTGCCGCCGGAGATCGCCACCCGCCGCTCGAAGGGCGGCATGGAAGAGCACATCCGGGCCGTGCTGCTGGACAACCTGGACTTCGCCCAGGGCCTGCTGCTGGATGGTGAACTCGTGCGCCGCGGCCTCATCGACCGCGCCCGCGCCGAAGCGCTGCTGTGCGGTGAGCCGGCTACGCTGGCCAGCCGCGCCGGCGAGGTCCACACCAGTCTGGCCATCGAGGCCTGGCTCAGGCACTGGCCGTCGGACCAGGTGCAGGGTCCTGCGGCCTGACCCGCCTACGCCCATCCGCCATGGCTCCATCCGGCATCCTTGCGGACACCCTGCGGCTGCTGCTCAGCGAGGCCAGTCTCGGCGTCAGGGCCCGCCTGGCCGCCGCGATGCTGCTGGTGATCGCGGGCGCCCTGCTCTCTGCCACGGCACCGCTGGCGCTGAAGGCGTTGGTCGACGCCTTGGCGGCGGCGCCGGCGCCAACGGGCTTGCCGCCCTCCACCCTGGCGCTGGGCGGCGTCTACCTGTTGGCACTGTGCAGTGGCAGGCTGTTCACCGAGTTCCGGCTCCTGCTGACGGCCACGGCAGAGCAAGGCCTGTGCGCCCGGCTCAGCCGTCGCTTCTTCGGCCACGTGCTGGCGCTGCCCATGGCGTTTCACATCGGCCGGCAGTCCGGCGCACTCGTGCAGAGCCTGAGACAGGCGAGCACGGGCTGCCAGATCCTCATCGTCATGCTCGTCAACGGCGTCGCGCCCGTCCTGGTCGAAGTGGCGGCGGTGCTGGCGGTACTCCTCCATCTCGAGCAGCCGGCGCTGGTGCTGAGCTTCGCCGCCAGTGCCGCAGCCTACCTGACCGTCTGCGGCATCGGTGCCCTGCGCCTGCAGGCACGCGCACGCGCCGTGTCCGCGGCCAGCCTGGACACCCACGCCACCTTGGCGGACAGCCTCATCAACGTCGAGGCCATCAAGTGCTTCAACGCGGAGGCCGGCTCGGGCGAACGCTTCGCGACGGCCTCGGCCCAACTCGAAACCTGCTGGATGCGACTGCATCGACAGCGGGCACGCACCGGACTGGCTGTCACCGCCACCTTCGCCGTCTCGATGTCGGCCTCACTGATCATCGCGGCACATGCCCTGGGACGTGGCACGCTCAGCATCGGCGGTTTCGTGCTGGTCACGGTCTACATGCTGCAGCTGGTGCGGCCGCTGGAGATGCTGGGCGCAGCAGCTCGCGACGTCGCGCAGGCCCTGGAATTCGTCCGCCCCTTGCTCGACGTGCTGCGCATGCCCACCGAAGCGGCCATGCAGAGCGTGGCGCCGCTGCGAACTGCAGCCGCCCAAGGCGAAGCGCCGACACACCACCGCGGCGCGCGCGCCGCCGTGTCCAGGCTCGGAGACGCCGGCCTGAGCCTTCGCGGCGTGCACCTGGCCTACGAGGGCGGCCCGCCGGTGCTCAAGGGCCTGGACCTGGAGATCGCCGCGGGCCGCACCGTGGCCGTTGTGGGCGCCAGTGGTTCGGGCAAGACGTCCATCGTGCGCCTGTTGCTGCGCCTGGTTGCGCCGCAGTCCGGGCGCATCCTGCTCGGCGGGTTGCCGATCGATGCCCTGCCCGTGGGCGCGCTGCGGGCCGCAATCGGGCTCGTGCCGCAGGACACGGTGCTGTTCAACGCCAGCATGGCCGCCAACATCGGCATCGGCAGGCCCGGGGCGCAACGCGGTGAGATCGAGGAGGCCGCGCGCCGGGCGCAGCTGCATGACTTCATCACGTCGCTGCCCTGCGGCTACGACACACAGGTCGGCGAACGCGGCCTGAGGCTCTCCGGCGGCGAACGACAGCGCGTGGCTATCGCGCGCGCCGTGCTGAAGTGCCCGCAGATCTACGTCTTCGACGAAGCCACCTCGATGCTGGACAGCCAGACCGAGGCTGCGCTCCTTCAGGACCTGAAGCAGGTCTGCCTGGGCTGCACCACGCTCATCGTCGCTCACCGGCTGTCCACCGTGCAGCATGCGGACGAGATCGTCGTCCTCGACAAAGGGCAGGTGTGCGAACGCGGCAGCCATGCCGCGCTGCGCGCCGCGGGCGGCCCCTATGCGCGACTGTGGCGGGCGCAGATGGGCCTGGACCCGGCCTGGCACCAGCCTGCACGCGTCCCGGCCTCCTCACTCGGCCACCGATAGCTCGGACACTCCAGTGTGCCGCCGTGCCAGCGAGAACGGCTCTGCCCCCTGTGGCCGGCCGTTCACCGAGAAGTCGAAACTTGACAGGCAAGCGGACAAGGCCGAAGCCGGGCTGAACTGAAGCGCAAGCCGTTGGGGTGGTCGACTTTGGCCGATCCGGCCGGTCGGTTGTCGAGGCCGCGGCGAGGGCACGGCATGCCCAGCGACGGTGGTGTAGCGCTGCTATCGGCGTTGGGCTGCAGCGTCGGGTTGATCGAAGCAGCCATCCTCTTCATCGCCAACCCGCAGGAGCCTGTGGCGGTCTTCTCGGTGAACGACCAGTCAGCCTTGGACCTTGACCTTCGCCGGAGCTGTCGAGCCAACTGGAGTTGGCGACTGCGGTCGTTCGCGCTTACCTGCCGGCGACGGCACCGGGTTCGCAGCCAAAAGGCTGCGTCCGGAAGTTTCGAACTGGTGTTGCAGTCCCTTGCCGCCCCTCGACCGGCGGCGATGGATGTCAGCAATGCAACGTGCGGTCGGTCACCGCTGAGCCGTGAATTCACGGTCTCTGAAAGACCTGATTAGCGACGATGTTCAGCAAGCTCACGCTATGAGCTACTGACCGTAGAAGATGGGCGCATCCGAACAGGAGGTGCGCCATGCCGATGAACCGAGTTCAGTTCCAGAAGGGTC
>JACZKT010000272.1 GCA_014859905.1 Rubrivivax sp. | reverse complement strand
GCCGTCGAGCTCGCGGCCGACCTCGTGCCGGGCCTGGGCGAGGCGCAACTGCGCCACCTGGAACAGCGCTACGCCAAGGGCAACGACGAGATGCGCGGCGGCTTCCTGCAGCCCGACCCTGCCGTGCGTGGGCGCGAGTCCGTCAAGCGCACGGTGGAGCGCGCCGAGCGGCTGTACGGCCGCCTCGAAGAGGCACAAAGGGGCGTCATCGAAGCGGGCGTCGCGGCCTCGCCCTTCGACCCCGAAATGTGGCTGGCCGAGCGCCAGCGCCGCCAGCGCGACACCGTGCAACTGCTGCGCCGTCTGCTCGCCGAGCGCGCCGACCGCGACCAGCGCCTGGCCGCCATGCGCATGCTGGCGCTGCGCACCGAGCGCTCACCCGACCCCGATTACCGCGCCTACCAGTTGAAGCTGGCCGAATACAACTGCGCCTTCGCAGCGCGCATCCACAACGCCACCACGCCGGCGCAGCGACAGCAGGCGCGCGACACCCTGAAGGGCTGGGAAGACGACCTGCGCGCACTGATCGCGCCGCCGGGTTGACGGCCTCACCCGGGCAGTGGCACCACCACGCGCCGCGGGTTCATGCCCAGGCGCGGAAAGTCCATCAGCGCCGCTTCGAACATCGCCGCCAGTGTCGCAGCGCCGGCGCGCGCGTTGCCTTCGCTGCTGGCACGCGCCTCGAACAGTGGCTTGCCGCTGGCGCGGTCGCGGATCAGCACCGCCACTTCGCGCTCGTAGCGCGGGAAGTCGTAACGCGCCGACATCGCCCAGCGCGGCGACACCCACGGCCCGTAGCGCCAGTAGCCGAAGCCGCCGCGCCACCACAACGGGTCGTCCCAGGCTTGATAGTCGGCCAGGCTGCTGCGGGCGCCGACCTGCACCAGCACGTCGGGCTCCGCCCCCGGCGCTGCGGCGGTGAAGCCGGCCTTCAGCAGCGCGCCCTGGGCGGCGGCTTCGAGTGCGTCGGCTTCGGCGGCGCGCGCCTGCTGCGACGGCAGGCGCTCGAAGGCGTAGCTGCCGGGTTTGCGGTCGGCCGGCCATTCGCCGAAGCTCGAGACATCGGTGGACAGGCTGTTCATCGCGGCACAACCCGCCAGCAACACGGCGCCGGTCAAAGCGATCCACGGAGCGGTCGATCTCATGGTTCAGTCCTCCTGGTTCGGGTGACCCTGCGAGTGCAGCACCATCCGCTCGGGCGGCGTTGAGACTGCGCAAGGTTCGTCGTCGAAAGCCTTGTCGCCATCGGCATCGGCCACACCGGTGGTCTGCAGCGCGGCGAAGGCGTAGAGCTTGCGGTCGAGCAGGTGCGAAGGCGTGACATGCGCCATCGCGTGCAGCATGTTGTCGCTGCGGCCCGGGTACTGGCGCTCCCACTCGCGCAGCATCTGCTTGACCTGCACCCGCTGCAGGTCGTTCTGACTGCCGCACAGCGTGCACGGGATGACGGGGAAGCGCCGGTGTTCGGCCCAGCGCTCGAGGTCCGTTTCGGCCACGTAGGCCAGCGGGCGGATGACGATGTTCCTGCCGTCGTCGCTGACCAGCTTGGGCGGCATGCTCTTCAGGCGGCCGCCGAAGAACATGTTGATGAGCAGCGTCACCACCATGTCGTCGCGGTGATGGCCGAGCGCGATCTTGGTCGCCCCCAGTTCACCGGCCACGCGGTAGAGGATGCCGCGGCGCAGCCGTGAGCACAGGCTGCACATCGTGGCTCCCTCGGGCACCAGCTTCTTGACCACCGAGTAGGTGTCCTGGGCCTCGATGTGGAAGGGCACGCCGCGGCGGGCCAGATACTCGGGCAGCACATGCTCGGGGAATCCGGGCTGCTTCTGGTCCAGGTTGACGGCGACCAGATCGAAGGGCACCGGCGAGCGCTCGCGCAGCGAGATCAGGATGTCCAGCAGGGCGTGGCTGTCCTTGCCGCCCGACAGGCAGACCATGACCTTGTCGCCGGCCTCGATCATGTTGTAGTGGCGAATAGCCTGGCCGACCTGGCGGTGCAGCCGCTTGCTCAGCTTGTTGGCCTCGAAGGCGGCCTTGCGCGGATCGGCGCGGGTCTCGGCCACCGCGGCGGGCGCGACATCGACGGCGGTGTTCATGGCGCGCTGTCCTTGATGCCGAAGACCTCGCAGCCGACGGCGTCGCAGTCGGGGTAGACGTCGGGCTTCTCGGTCGCCACGCGGGCAGCACGCACGCGCGGGTGCGCCAGCATCAGCGCCAGCAGGTCGTCGGCCAGCGTTTCCTGCAGGTGGATATGGCCCTGCGCCACGCGTTCCATCACCGTGCGGCGGATGAAGTCGTAGTCGACGACTTCCTCCAGCCGGTCGGCCTTGGGCGTGGACACCGCCAGCGGCACGTAGAGGTCGACGTTGATGAGCACGCGCTGCTCGCCCTTCTTCTCGAAGTCGTGCACGCCGATGTTGATCCACACCTCGTAGTCGCGCAGGAAGAGACGCCGGCAGTCCATCAGGTGCGGGTGGTTGATCAGGCTTTGCATCAGGGGGCTTTCGGTTTGTCTTGTTCGCGGGCCAGGAACATCACGTCGCGGGCCTGCGCCTGCAGGTGCTGGCCACCGTCCACGAGCAAGGTGGTGCCGGTGATGGCGGGCGACTCGAGCAGGAAGCGAACGGCGCGCGCCACGTCCTGCGGCGTCGAGCCGCGTTGCAGCGGCGTCATGCGGTGCGAACTGTCGAATTCGGCGCCGCTCATCGCGCCCGACAGCAGCGTGACACCGGGGGCCACGCCGCACACGCGCACCCGAGGTGCCAGCGCCTGCGCCAGCAGCGTGTTGGCAGCTTCCAGCGCGGCCTTGGACAGCGTGTACGAGAGGTAGTCGGGGTTGGGGTTCCAGAGCTTCTGGTCGAGCAGGTTGACGACCACGCCGCCGCCGGCCGGCGCTTCCGGCTCGCTCACGATCGCATGCAGCGCGCGCGCCAGCAAGATGGCCGGCGCGGTGTTGGCGCGCCAGTGGCGTTCCATGGTGGCGACGCTGAAGCTGTCGATGCTGTCGTACTCGAACAGCGAGGCGTTGTTCACCACCGCGTCGATGCGGCCGAAGGCCTGCGCCACGGTCGGCACCAGCGCCACGCACTCGGCCTCGTCGGCCAGGTCGGCGGCGAAGGCGATGGCGTGGCCACCGGCGGCTTGCGCGGCGGCCACCGTCTGCGCGGCGTCTGCCGCCGAGCGGCGGTAATGCACCGCCACCTGCCAGCCATGCGCGGCCAGTTCGAGCGCGATGGCGCGGCCGATGCGTTGCGCGCTGCCGGTGACGAGCGCGACCGGGCGTCGATCTGTGGGCTGGGGCATGCTTCCTACAATGGC
Source organism: Rubrivivax sp. (assembly GCA_014859905.1). Taxonomy (GTDB): domain Bacteria; phylum Pseudomonadota; class Gammaproteobacteria; order Burkholderiales; family Burkholderiaceae_C; genus Rubrivivax. The sequence continues at coordinate 3,159 of JACZKT010000272.1, read as the reverse complement.
GCGAATGACTCACGCCGGGCCCGAGAGTTTATCGGCGCGCCTCCAGACGCGCCTGCTCGCGGCCATCGCGGCGGCGGGCGGCTGGCTGCCCTTCGACCGTTTCATGGCGATCGCGTTGTACGAGCCCGGCCTGGGCTACTACGCACGCGGCAGCCGGCAGTTCGGCGCCATGCCCGCGTCGGGCAGCGATTTCGTCACCGCGCCCGAACTCACGCCGCTGTTCGGCGCCGCGCTGGCGCGCCAGGTGGCGCAGGCGCTGGACGCGGCGCAAGCCGACGAAGTCTTCGAGTTCGGTGCCGGCTCGGGGGCGCTGGCTGCGCAGCTGCTCGGTGTGCTGGACGACCGTGTGCGCTGTTATTCGATCGTCGACCTGTCGGGCACGCTGCGCGGGCGGCAGGCCGAGCGCCTGGCGGCCTGGGGCGACCGCGTGCGCTGGCTCGACGCCTGGCCCGCAGCGATGCACGGCGTTGTCGTGGGCAACGAGGTGCTCGACGCGATGCCGGTGCAGTTGCTGCACTGGGACGGTGAGCACTGGTTCGAGCGTGGCGTGGCGGCTGTCGGCGAGCAGTTCACCTGGGCCGACCGCCCCACTGCCTTGCGGCCGCCAAGCGCCGGCCCCTTCGTGCCGGGCATGGTGACCGAGATCCATCCGCAGGCCGAAGCCTTCATTCGCACGCTGGCCGAGTGCCTGCAGCGCGGTGCCGCCTTCTTCATCGACTACGGCTTTCCCGAAGCCGAGTACTACCACCCGCAGCGCATCGGCGGCACGCTGATGTGCCACCGCGCACACCGCGTCGACACCGATCCCTTGGTCGACGTCGGTGCCAAGGACATCACCGCGCATGTCGACTTCACGGGCATCGCGCTGGCCGCCCAGGACGGCGGGCTGGACGTCATCGGCTACACCTCGCAGGCGCGTTTCCTGATGAACTGCGGCCTGCTCGAGTTGCTGCACGACGCCGACTTCCGCACCACGGCGGCGGCGCAGAAGCTGCTGGCCGAGCACGAGATGGGCGAGCTGTTCAAGGTCATCGGTTTCGCCCGCGGCATGCGCTTCGAAGCCATCGGCTTCAGCGCCGGCGATCGCAGCCACACCCTCTGAGGCCCCATGCGCTGGTTGATCGTCTTCCTGCTCGCCTTCCTGGTCTTCAACGGCCTCGCGACCTGGCTGCGCCGCATCGGCCTGGGCAAGCTGCCGGGCGATTTCAGCTTCCGCCTCGGCGGCCGCGACTGGTACGTGCCGCTGGCCAGTTCGCTGGTGCTGAGCCTGCTGGCGCTGCTGATCGGCCAGCTGATCTGAGGGCCGCATGACGGCCGCAGCGCTGCTCGCCTTCGTCCTCGGCTACTTCCTGCTGCTGCTGGCGGTGGCCGCGTGGACCTCGCGGCGCGCCGACAACGAGGCCTTCTTCATTGGCAGCCGCGCCAGCCCCTGGGGCCTGGTGGCCTTCGGCATGGTGGGCACCTCGCTGTCGGGCGTGACCTTCATCAGCGTACCAGGGGCCGTCGGGCTGACGCAGTTCACCTACCTGCAGATCGTGCTCGGCCACGTCATCGGCTACTTCGTGGTTGCCTTCGTGCTGCTGCCGCTGTACTACCGCTGGAAGCTGACCTCGATCTACGGCTACCTGCGCGAGCGGCTGGGGCCGCGCTCGTACAAGACCGGGGCGGCGATCTTCATCGCCTCGCGCACGCTGGGCGCCACGGCACGGCTGTACCTGGTGGTGAAGGTCCTGCAGGACATGATCCTGGGCGCCTTCGGCGTGCCGTTCTGGCTGACGGCGGCGGTGATCCTGCTCATGATCCTGCTCTACACGGTGGAAGGCGGCGTGCGCACGATCGTCTTCACCGACACGCTGCAGACCGCCGGCATGTTGATGGGGCTGGTCGTGTGCGTGGGCTTCCTGCTGCACCGGCTGGACCTGTCGGCCTGGCAGGGCCTGCAGCAGATGCAGCAGCAGGGCCTGGCCACCGTGTTCGGCACCGACCCCTACAGCAAGACCTTCTTCGCCAAGCAGATCGTCGCCGGCATCTTCATCACCATCGCGATGACCGGCATGGACCAGGAGATGATGCAGAAGAGCATCTCCGTGCGCCGCCTGGCCGACTCGCAGAAGAACGTCGTCGTGCTGGCCTTCGTGCTGCTGGCGGTGGTGACGCTGTTCCTCTACCTCGGTGGCCTGCTCGCCTTGTTCGCACCGACGGTGGGGCTGCAGGTGGCCGGCGACCGCTTGTTCCCCGCCGTCGTGCTGGGCCACCTGCCGGCGGCCGTGCAGGTGCTGTTCGTGATCGCGCTGATCTCGGCGCTGTTTCCCAGCGCCGACGGCGCGCTGACCGCGCTGACCTCGAGCTTTTGCATCGACATCCTGGGCATGCAGCAGCGCGCGGCCTGGAGCGAGCAACGACGCAGACGCATCCGCCGCCGCGTCCACCTGGCCTTCGCCTTGCTGTTCATGGCGCTGGTGATGGTGTTCAAGGCCGTCGACGACCCGAGCATGATCTTCCTGATCCTCAAGATCGCGGCCTACACCTACGGGCCGCTGCTGGGGCTGTTCGCCTTCGGCGTGCTCACGCAGCGTGCGGTGCGCGACCGCTGGGTGCCGGCGATCGCGCTCGCTGCGCCTTTGCTGTGCTGGCTGATCGACGTCAACCAGGCGCGCTTGTTCGGTGACTGGCAACTGGGGCTGGAGTTGCTGCTGCTCAACGGCGCGCTGATGTTCGGCGGCCTGTGGCTGGCCTCGAGGTCGGTCCGCCGGTGATGTGCCAGCGCTGGCTGCGCTTGCGGCAGCGCACCTGGACTTCGTCGCCGCTGGCATCGAACGGCGGCGGCTCCGGCCCCCCGCCCAGGTCGGTGAGCCGGTTGCCCCGGGACCGAAAGGTGGTGGCGGCCTCGAGAGCGGCGAAGAAACCGACCATGCAGATGAAGGTCAGCGCCAGGTGGGCGTGGCCCTGGAGCAGTTCACGCTCGTACCATTGGCGCAAACCATGCTTGCGGATGCCTTCGGCCAGTCACCTGCGCACTCCTGCCGTTCCTGCGCATGTCGAAGCGGGCCTGTGCGGGCCGGCGCCTCGCCGCATGGCGTCACGACATCGGGCTGTCTTGCAGCGCAGCACGTACGGCGTCCACGCGCGCCTCGTGGATGGCCGCGCCGATGTCCGGGC
>JACZKT010000271.1 GCA_014859905.1 Rubrivivax sp. | reverse complement strand
CCCGGCGGCGACGCCGTTGACCGCACAGATCACCGGCCTGGGGAAGTTGCGCAGCCTGAGCACCAGCGGATTGTAGTAGGTCTCCAGCGTCAGGCCGAGGTCGGGGCTGTCGCCGAGCAGGGTCGGGTCGCGGTCGGCGAGGTCCTGGCCGGCGCAGAAGCCGCGGCCGGCGCCGGGCAGGACCTCGGTGACCCGGCCATGACCGGCGACGTCGACGTCGGGGCCGTCATCGAGCGCTACTACCGGCCGCTCGCCACGCGCATACGCACGATGCCGGTGCCGGTGCTGGCCGCCGTCAACGGTGTTGCCGCCGGCGCCGGGGCCAACTTTGCGTTGTGCTGTGATCTCGTGATCGCCGCGCGCAGTGCCAGCTTCATCCAGGCCTTCAGCAAGATCGGCCTCGTGCCCGACTGCGGCGGCACCTGGCTGCTGCCGCGGCTGGTGGGCCGCGCCCGTGCGCTGGGCCTGGCGATGACGGGCGACAAGCTGCCGGCCGAAGAGGCCGAACGCATCGGCCTGATCTGGAAATGCGTCGACGACGCCGTGCTGATGCAGACCGTGGCCGCGCTGGCGCAGCGCCTGGCGCTGATGCCGAGCCGCGCCCTGGTGGAGACGCGCCGCGCCCTCGACACCGCGATGCCACTGGACTTTGGCGCTGCCATCACGCTGGAGGCCCAGGCGCAGCGCGAACTCGGCCGCGCGCACGACTTCGCCGAGGGCGTGGCGGCCTTCTTCGCCAAGCGCCCGCCCGTCTTCAAGGACCGCTGATGACGCCGCAACAGGTGGCCGAGGCCACGCGTGACGCGATGTGGAAGGACGACCGCGCGAGCCGCTCGCTCGGCATGCAGGTGGTGGCCGTCGGCCCCGGCAGCGCCACGCTGACGATGACCGTGCGCGAGGACATGCTCAACGGCCACGACATCTGCCACGGCGGCTTCGTCACCCTGCTGGCCGACAGCGCCTTTGCCTATGCCTGCAATGCCTACAACGAGGTCACCGTGGCCTCGGGTTTCGACGTCAACCTGATCGCCGTCGCGCACCATGGTGACGCGCTGACGGCAGTGGCGCAAGAAGTCGCCAAGTCCGGCCGCACCGGCGTCTACGACATCACCGTCAGCAACCAGCACGGGCAGGCGCTGGCGGCGTTCCGTGGCCGCTCGTACACGATCAAGGGCAAGCCGCTGATCGAGGGGCTGCCGATGGGCAAGCCAGGCAACAAGAAGGTGCAGGAGACACAACGATGACCGTGAGGATGCCCGCCCCGGGCGAGCTGGAGCCGATCGAGACCGCCAGCCGCGACGAGTTGCAGGCGCTGCAGCTGCAGCGGCTGCGCTGGACGCTGCAGCACGCCTACGACAAGGTCGCGCACTACCGGCAGGCCTTCGACGCCGAGGGCGTGCACCCGTCGGATTGCCGCACGCTGGCCGACCTGAGCAAGTTCCCGTTCACCGTCAAGGCCGACCTGCGCGCACATTACCCCTTCGGCATGTTCGCGGTGCCGCGCGAGCAGGTCGTGCGTATCCACGCTTCCTCGGGCACCACCGGCAAACCGACGGTGGTGGGCTACACGCAGGGCGACATCGACCGCTGGGCGGATCTGGTGGCACGCTCGATCCGCGCCAGCGGCGGCCGTGCCGGCGACCTCGTGCACATCGCCTACGGCTACGGCCTGTTCACCGGCGGCCTGGGGGCGCATTACGGCGCCGAGCGCCTGGGCTGCACGGTGGTGCCGATGAGCGGCGGCCAGACCGAGAAACAAGTGCAGCTGATCGAGGACTTCCGCCCCGACATCATCATGGTCACGCCGAGCTACATGCAGGTCATCGTCGAGGAGTTCCGCCGCCAGGGCAAGGATGCGCGGCAGATGTCGGTGAGCGTGGGCATCTTCGGCGCCGAGCCCTGGACCGAGGCCATGCGGCGCGACATCGAGCTCAGCGCCGGCATCGACGCGGTCGACATCTATGGCCTGAGCGAGGTCATGGGCCCCGGCGTGGCCAACGAGTGCATCGAGTCCAAGGACGGCCCGGTGGTCTGGGAAGACCATTTCTACCCCGAGATCATCGACCCCGACAGCGGCGAAGTGCTGCCCGAAGGCAGCGAAGGCGAGCTCGTCTTCACGACGCTGACCAAGGAGGCGCTGCCCGTGGTGCGCTACCGCACGCGCGACCTTACGCGGCTGCTGCCGCCCACGGCCCGCAGCATGCGCCGCATGGGCAAGATCGTCGGCCGCAGCGACGACATGCTGATCATCCGCGGCGTCAACCTGTTCCCGACGCAGATCGAGGAACTGGTGCTGAAGCATGGCCAGCTGTCGGGCCAGTACCAGCTGGTGGTGACGCGCGAGGGGCTGCTCGACGAGGTCGAGGTGCGCTGCGAGCTGGCGCCCGAACACCGCCACGCCGACCGTGACGCCGTCGCGCACGAACTGCAGCACCGCATCAAGTCACTCATCGGCGTCAGCGCGCGCGTCGACGCCGGGCTGCCGGAGTCGATCGAACGCACGCTGGTGGGCAAGGCGCGGCGCGTCGTCGACAAGCGTCCGAAATAGGGGGCAAGCCATGTACACGCAGGCGATGGACGTCGGCCCCAAGGAAGAGCGCAAGGCCGTGCGCTCGACTGAAGAGGCGCAGCTGGAGACGCGTTTCGAGGCCCGCATCGACGACGGCGCCTTCATCGAGGCCAAGGACTGGATGCCCGAGCATTACCGCAAGACGCTGGTGCGCCAGATCAGCCAGCATGCGCACAGCGAGATCGTCGGCATGCTGCCCGAAGGCAACTGGATCACGCGTGCGCCCACGCTCAAGCGCAAGGCCATCCTGCTGGCCAAGGTCCAGGACGAAGGCGGCCACGGCCTGTACCTCTACGCCGCCGCCGAGACGCTGGGCACCAGCCGCGACCAGATGATCGCCGCGCTGCACAGCGGCCGCGCCAAGTACAGCAGCATCTTCAATTACCCGACGCTGAGCTGGGCCGACATCGGCGTCATCGGCTGGCTCGTCGACGGCGCGGCGATCATGAACCAGGTGCCGCTGACGCGCTGCTCCTACGCGCCGTATGCGCGGGCAATGGTGCGCATCTGCCGCGAGGAGAGCTTCCATCAGCGCCAGGGTTTCGATGCGCTGCTGGTGATGATGAAGGAGGGCACCGACGCCCAGCGCGCGCTGGTGCAGGACGCGGTCGACCGCTGGTGGTGGCCCAGCCTGATGATGTTCGGCCCGCCCGACAGCGCCAGCACGCACAGCACGCAGAACATGCGCTGGGGCATCAAGCGCATCAGCAACGACGAGCTGCGGCAGAAGTTCGTCGACGCCACCGTCGAGCAGGCCAAGGTGCTGGGCGTCACGATGCCCGACCCGCTGCTGAAATGGAACGAGGCGCGTGGCCACTACGACTATGGCCCGATCGACTGGGACGAGTTCTGGCAGGTCGTCGGCGGCTTCGGACCGTGCAACAAGGAACGCCTGGCGGCGCGCGTGAAGGCCTGGGACGACGGCGCCTGGGTCCGCGAAGCCGCCATGGCGCATGCCCGCAAGCGCGCCGCGAAGGAGCAAGCCGCATGAGCACGACAGCCGACGAATGGCCCTTGTGGGAAGTCTTCGTGCGCCCCAAGGCCGGCCTCGACCACAAACACTGCGGCAGCCTGCACGCGCCCGACGCCAGGATGGCGGTGCAACTGGCGCGCGAGGTCTACACGCGGCGCCAGGAAGGCACCAGCGTGTGGGTCGTCAAGAGCAGCGACATCACCGCCAGCGATCCGGGCGACAAGGACATGCTGTTCGATCCGATGGAAGACAAGGTCTACCGCCACCCCAGCTTCTACGAACTCCCCGAGTCCGTGAACCACATGTAGCCCCGCGATGACTGCCGTTGCGACATCGATCCACCTGCATGTCACGCCGAGCGTGCACTACGTGCTGCGCATCGCCGACAGCTGCCTCATCCACGCCCAGCGCCTGGCCGAATGGTGCGGCCACGGCCCGGTGCTGGAAGAGGACATCGCGCTCACCAACATGGCGCTGGACCTGGTGGGCCAGGCGCGTTCGCTGCTCACGCACGCGGCGCGGCTGGAAGGGCAGGGTTTCGATGAAGACCAGCTCGCCTTCCTGCGCGACGAGCGCCAGTACTTCAACCTCACGCTGGTCGAGCAGCCGATGCGGCGGTCCAGCGCCCACGCGCCGGGCGGCGACTTCGCCGACACCGTGCTGCGCAACTTCCTGCTCGCCACCTGGCTCAAGGCACTGTGGGCACGGCTGGCGGAGTCGTCGGACAGCGACCTGGCGGCCATCGCCGGCAAGGCGGTCAAGGAAGCGCGCTACCACCAGCAGCATGCCGGCGACTGGGTGGTGAGGCTGGGCGACGGCACCGAGGAGTCGGCGCTTCGCCTGCGTGCCGCGCTCGAACGCGCCTGGCCGTACACGCACGAGATGTTCAGGCCCGACGCGGTCGATGCGGCTGCCGAGGCCGGCGGCCTGGGCCCGGCGCGCGATGCGCTGCACGAACCCTGGCTGCGCGAGGTCACGGCGGTCTTTGCCGAGGCCGGACTCGAGCGGCCCGCCGACACGCCCTTCATGAGTACCGGCACGGCCGGCCGCCACAGCGAACACATGGGCTTCATCCTGGCCGAGATGCAGTCGCTGCAGCGCCAGCACCCCGGAGGGCGCTGGTG
>JACZKT010000270.1 GCA_014859905.1 Rubrivivax sp. | reverse complement strand
GCGGTGGGTGGGCATGCGGCAGGTTCCTGGAGCTTCGGGATCGGCCTCATTCTAGGAGCGGCTTGGCGCCTGCCGTCCGGGGACTTGTCCCAGTCGGTCAGGCCGCTCGCCCGGCGACAACATCACCGCCAGCGGCGCCGTGAACGAGCCGAACTGCATGACCAGGATCAGGTACATCAGCGCCACGCCCATGACCAGCGCGATACCCATCTCGCGGAACACTTCCTGCTGGTCGCGCGAGGCGCAGCGATCTTCAGCGCCTCGGCCGTCACCTCGCCCGGGAACGTCCCTGCACGTTGGCCGCCACCGAAAATGGTGTGCTTGCCGTCGACCTGCTGGCTGTACCTGGCCGCCAGCCGCCACCCGCGGTGATCCGGCGCAGCGTGGCATGGAACCAGAGACGGAAAAGCCACCCGGAGGTGGCTCTACGTGGTCGGGATGACAGGATTCGAACCTGCGACCCCTTGTCCCCCAGACAAGTGCGCTACCAAGCTGCGCTACATCCCGACGAAGCGCAAGAGTATACGTCGGCCGACACCCCCCGACGCCGGGCCTCAGACGGACAGCAGGTCGCGGATCGACATCAGTTCCGCGCGCAGCGGCCCCGGCGCCAGCGCAGCCGGCGTCTCGGTGGCCGAGGCGGCCTCCTGTGTCGCCGCCGCGGCGGCAGCCTGGTCTTCGGCCGCTTCGGCCTCGGCCACCCGGACCGCCACCGCGGCGTCGGACAGGCGGTTGCGGGCGCCGTTGATGGTGAAGCCCTGGTCGTACAGCAGCCCGCGGATGCGCCGGATGAGCAGCACCTCGTGGTGCTGGTAGTAGCGCCGGTTGCCACGCCGCTTCATGGGTTTGAGCTGCGTGAACTCCTGCTCCCAGTAACGCAGCACATACGGCTTGACCCCGCACAACTCGCTCACCTCACCGATGGTGAAGTAACGTTTGGCGGGGATGGCGGGGAGCGTTTTCTCCATTGAAATCAATGGGATCTGTGCGGAAAGCTAGACTCTACTCGAACTCCTCCGCCGGCGGCGTGTCGCCCTGCACGATAGATTTCAACTTGTGACTGGCGTGGAAGGTGACGACGTTGCGCGCCTTGATCGGGATCGCCTCGCCGGTGCGCGGGTTGCGCCCCGGGCGCGGCGCCTTGCGCCGGATGTTGAAGTTGCCGAAGCCCGAGAGCTTGACGTCCTGCCCGGCGACCAGGCTGGTGTGCACGATCTCGAAGAAGGCCTCGACCATGTCCTTCGACTCGCGCTTGTTCAGTCCCAGGCGGTCGAACAGCAGTTCGGCCAGTTCGGCCTTGGTCAGCGTCGGCGTGTCCAGCGTGGGCAGGATGACGCTCTGATGGGTGTCGGTCATGGCGGGTCCCTCCCCTTCAGCCGCGCAGGCGGGCGTCGAAGCTTGTTTGTGCGCGCGCCACCGCCGCGGCAACCGCGGCTTCGATGCGGTCGTCGGTGAGCGTGGCGTCGGCATCGAGCAACTCGAGCCGCACCGCCAGACTGCGTTCCCCGGCATGGATGCCCGCCACCGGCGTGGCGGGCTTGTAGACGTCGAACAGCGTGGTCGAGCGGATCAGGCCGGCTGGATCATCGCGCAGACGCGCCATCAGTGCATCGTGGCTGACCTCGTCGCGTAGCACCAGCGCCACGTCGCGCAGCGCCGGCTGCTGTCGCGGCACGGGCGTGAACACCGGCACCGGCGACTCGAGCACCGGCTCCAGGTCCAGCTCGAACAGCACCGGCGCCTGCGGCAGTTCGTAGGCCTGCCGCCACTGCGGATGCAGCTCGCCGACGAAGCCGATGGCGCGGCCGTCGAGTTCGACGCGGGCGCAGCGCCCCGGGTGCAGGGCGGGGTGCGTGTCGGCCACGAAGATCGGCCGGCGCGGCGCCAGCAGCGCTTCGAGGTCGCCCTTGGCGTCGAAGAAATCGACGCCCTGCTCCTTGCGGCCCCACTGCAGGCTGTCGGCGGCACCGCTGGCCAGGCCGGCCACGCGCATGGGCTGGTGCAGGCCGGCGACGGTGAGCGCGCCGTCGGGAACGCTGGCGTCGCGTATGAACACGCGGCCGATCTCGAACACGCGCACGCGGCTGGCCTTGCGCGCCAGGTTGACACGCAGCACCTGCAGCAGGCTGCCCAGCAGGCTGGAACGCATCACGGCCAGCGGCGCGGCGATGGGATTGAGCACCCTGATCGGGTCGGTGTTGCCGGCGAGTTCACGTTCCCAGCGCTCTTCGACGAAGCTGAAGCTGATGGTTTCCTGGTAGTCCAGCCCGGCCAGGGCACGGCGCACGGTGTTGGCGCTGCGGTGCGCCTCGGAGCGCACGCGCGCCGTCACGGGCGCCAACGGCGGCGTCAGCGGCAGCTGGTCGTAGCCGATGACGCGGATGATCTCCTCGATCAGGTCTTCCTCGATCTTGAGGTCGAAACGCCAGCTCGGCGGCAGCACGGTCAGGCTGCCGGGCGCCTCGGTGAACCGCAGGCCCAGGCGACGGAAGACGTCGGCACATTGTTCCTGTGTGAGCGGCATGCCGATGACCTTGGCCGCGCGCCCGACGCGCACCGTCACCGCCTGCGCCTCGGGCAGGTGCAGCACCTGGTCGTCCATCGGGCCGGCCTCGCCGCCGCAGATGTCGATGATGAGCTGCGTGATGCGCTCGATGTGCGCCACCGTCAGCGCCGGGTCGACGCCGCGCTCGAAGCGGTGGCCGGCGTCGGTGGTGAAGTTGTACCGGCGCGAGCGTCCCTGCACCGCTTCGGGCCACCAGAAGGCGGCCTCGACATAGACGTTCCTGGTGTCGTCGGACACCGCCGTGGCATCGCCGCCCATGATGCCGGCCAGCGACTCGACGCCCTCGGCGTCGGCGATGACGCCGACGTCGGCGTCGAGCTCGACGGTGTTGCCGTTGAGCAGCTTGAGCGTCTCTCCGGGCCGACCCCAGCGCACGACGAGCTTGTCGTGGATCTTGTCGAGGTCGAAGATGTGCGACGGCCGTCCGACTTCGAACATCAGATAGTTGGAGATGTCGACCAGCGCCGTCACGCTGCGCTGGCCGCAGCGCGCCAGGCGTTCGACCATCCAGGCCGGCGTGCGCGCCTTCGTGTCGACACCGCGCACGACGCGGCCCGAGAAGCGGCCGCACAGGTCGCTGGCCTGCACTTCCACCGGCAGGCGCCGGTCGTGCGCCGGCGGCACCGGTGCGATGGCCGGCGTGTTCAAGGGCGCGCCGGTCAGCGCCGAGACCTCGCGGGCGATGCCGAAGACGCTGAGTGCGTGCGCCAGGTTGGGCGTCAGCTTGAGCGTAAAGACGGTGTCGTCGAGTGCGAGCCAGTCGCGGATGTCGGCACCCACCGGCGCGTCGGCGGCCAGTTCCAGCAGGCCGCCGTGGTCGTCGGCGATCTTCAGTTCGCGCGCGCTGCACAGCATGCCGCGGCTTTCGACGCCGCGCAGCTTGCCGATGCCGATCTTGAACGGCTGGCCGTCGTCGCCCGCGGGCAGCTCGGCGCCGACGACGGCCAGCGGCGCCTTCAACCC
>JACZKT010000269.1 GCA_014859905.1 Rubrivivax sp. | reverse complement strand
GCCCTGCACCACGCCCACCGACACCGCGGCCACGAAGTCGCGGATCGGGCTGGCCTCCAGGCGGCCCTGCGCCTGCAGCCAGCTCACGGCGTCGTGCGCGGCGACGAAGGCGCCGGTGATGGCCGCCGTGCGCGTGCCGCCGTCGGCCTGCAGCACGTCGCAGTCGAGCTGGATCGTGCGTTCGCCCAGCGCCGTGAGGTCGAACACGGTGCGCAGCGAGCGGCCGATCAGGCGCTGGATCTCCTGCGTGCGGCCGCTCTGCTTGCCCCTGGCCGCCTCGCGGTCGCTGCGCGTGTGCGTGCTGCGCGGCAGCATGCCGTATTCGCCGGTGACCCAGCCCTGGCCGCTGCCGCGCTTGTGCGGCGGCACCTTCTCTTCCACCGACGCCGTGCACAGCACGCGGGTGTCGCCGAAACTCACCAGCACCGAGCCTTCGGCGTGGCGCGTATAGCCGCGCTCCAGGGTGACCGGGCGCAGTGCATCGGCAGCGCGGCCGGCGAGTCGTTCGTACGTCATGGGCAGGGTCCAGGAAGGATGGGAAACCTCGGCACCAGATGCGCCGCGGTGGGAACGCGAGGCTAGCGCCGCTTGCTGGAGCTGCGCTCGATGGCCTCGTTGATCTCGCGGATCGAACGCTCGATCTCGGCGTCGTCGAGTTCGTCGCCGGCCGAACCGGTGCCCAGGCTGGCCTGAATGGTGGAAGCGAACACCTCGTCGCCCAGCGACATCGTCGACACGCCGTCGGCGCTGTCCAGGTCTTCGGCGGCCTCCCACTCCACCGCCAGCACGGTGACGTTGTCGCTGCCTTCGCCGCCGGCACGCAGGGCGCGCTCGACCAGTTCGGGGACGGCGTCCGAGATCGGGTTCCTGGCCAGCACCTCGGTGATGACGGTGTCGTCGACCGTACCCCACAGGCCGTCCGAGCACAACATCAGGCGGTCCCCCGGGTACACCACCAGCGGGCCGGCGGTGTCGATGACGGGCTTGCCGGGGCTGCCCAGGCAGGTGAAGAGCACATTGCGGTTGACGCGGTCGGCCATCGGCACCACCCGTGCCAGCGTTTCCTGCAGTTCGGTATAGGAGTGGTCGCGCGTGCGCGTCACCAGCTTGTCGCCGCGCACCAGGTACAGCCGCGAATCGCCGCAATGCGCCCAATACGCCGTATTGCCCTGCAGCACGCAGGCCACGATGGTCGTGCGCGGCGTGTCCATCAGCCCCTGTTCGGTGGCATAGCGCAAGAGTTGGTGGTGGCCGGCGATGATGGCCTCGTGCAGGAAGCGCAGCGGCTCGGCCAGGCTCGGCCGCGCGTCGCGCTGAAAGAGCGCGGCCAGCGTCTGCAAGGCCAACTGGGAGGCGACCTCGCCTTGCGGATGCCCGCCCATGCCGTCGGCCAGCGCAAACAGGCCCGAGTCCCGCGTGTAGCAGTAACCCATGCGGTCTTCGTTCTTGTCGCGGCCCCCCTTGCGGCTGACCTGGTAGACGGAGAATCTCATCGCAGCAGACGGTGCGCCCGGAAGTGTGCTTGGGCGCTCACGCCTTGGCGCCGGTCTTGATCGTCTCGAGCTGGAGCTTGAGCCGCTCGCCGAAGCTGAGCTTGGTGTAGCGGCGCTCGGTCTCGCGCGCGAGCTCCTTCTGCAGCGCGAACACGCTCTGTGGTCGCGACAGCGGGTCCAGCGACATGCACCACTCCGTGACCTCGATGAGGTTGTCGGAATAGATGTTGCGCAGGCGCGAGAGCGAGAGTGCCAGGCGGTCCTTCTCCAGCCGCTGCGGCGCGTCGTTGGGCGGGTAGCCCTGCATGCAGGCGTAGATGCAGGCACCGATGGCATAGATGTCGGTCCAGGGCCCGAGCGTGCCGTCGCGGCGGTACATCTCGGGCGCGGCGAAGCCCGGCGTGTACATCGGGCGGATGAAGTTGCCTTCCTTGCTCAGCACCTCGCGCGCGGCGCCGAAGTCGAGCATCACCGCCTTGTTGTCGTTGGTCAGGAAGATGTTGGCCGGCTTGATGTCCAGGTGCAGCATCTTGTGCTGGTGCACGATGCGCAAGCCGCGCAGGATCTCGTCGAACAGGCTGCGGATGGTGCTTTCGCGGAACACCTTGTCGCGCTTGAGGTCGCGCGCGGTGACGATGAAATCCTGCAGCGTGTCGCCCTGCAGGTAGTTCATCACCATGTAGACGGTTTCGTTCTCCCGGAAGAAGTTCAGCACCGAGACCACGCTGGGGTGGCTGATCTGCGCCAGCGAACGGCCTTCCTCGAAGAAGCTCTTCAGGCCCAGCCGGTACAGCGGCTGCTTGTCGGGCTTGACGCGCGGCGTGAGCTCGCCGGGCGAGCGCTCGGCCAGCGACGAAGGCAGGTATTCCTTGATGGCGACGAGCTGCTCGCCGTCGCCCTGCGCCAGGTAGACCACGCCGAAGCCTCCGGCGGCCAGCTTCTTGACGATGACGTAGCCCCCGACCACGGTGCCCGAGGGCAGCGGAGCAGGCTTGGGCTTAGACATAATCCACAGCTTTGACGGGGCGCGGCACGATGGCTGTTTATAGCATGACGGGTTACGCCAGCGCGGCCTCCGAGCCGGGCGCGGCGGGCCCTGCGGTGGTCGTGGAAGCGCGCTCGGTGAACGGCCGTTTCCTCGACCTGGCGCTGAAGCTGCCCGAGGAACTGCGGGGTCTGGAGCCGGCACTGCGCGAACGCCTCACCGCCGCCTTCCGCCGCGGCAAGATCGAGTTGCGCATGGCCACCGCGCGCGAGGCCGACGGCGCCTGGCCGACGCCGACGACCGAACAGCTCAATCGCCTGGCGCACCTGGAAAGTTCGGTCCAGGGCTGGCTGCCGCACGCGCGGGCGCTGTCGGTCAACGAGGTCATGCACTGGTGCCGTGCCGGCGGCGCCGCCGAGCGCCTGGACGAACCGGCGCTGGCCGCCGCGGCGCTGTGCATCGAGGGTCTGCGCGAAGCC
>JACZKT010000027.1 GCA_014859905.1 Rubrivivax sp. | reverse complement strand
GTGCATCGGGAAGAAGGTGATGTTGAAAGAGATCAGCGAGCCCCAGAAGTGGATCTTGCCGCGCGTCTCGGAATACATCACGCCGGTCCACTTGGGCCCCCAGAAGTAGACGCCGGCGAACAGCGCGAACAGCGAACCCGCGACCAGCACGTAGTGGAAATGCGCCACCACGTAGTAGGTGTCCTGGATCTGGATGTCGATCGGCGCCATGGCCAGGATCAGGCCCGTGAAACCGCCCATCGTGAACACGAACAGGAAGCCCACGGACCACAACATCGGCGTCTCGAAGCTCATCGAACCGCGCCACATGGTGGCCGTCCAGTTGAAGATCTTCACGCCCGTGGGCACCGCGATCAGCATCGTCGCGTACATGAAGAACAACTGCCCCGTCACCGGCATGCCGGTGGTGTACATGTGGTGCGCCCAGACGATGAACGACAGGATCGCGATCGACGCCGTGGCGTAGACCATCGAGGTGTAGCCGAACAGGCGCTTGCGCGCGAACGTGGGAATGATGGCGCTGACGATGCCGAAGGCCGGCAGGATCATGATGTAGACCTCGGGGTGGCCGAAGAACCAGAAGATGTGCTGGTACATGATCGGGTCACCGCCGCCGGCGGGGTTGAAGAAGCTGGTGCCGAAGTGGCGGTCGGTCAGCGTCATCGTGATGGCGCCGGCCAGCACCGGCATCACCGCGATCAGCAGGTAGGCGGTGATGAGCCAGGTCCAGCAGAACAGCGGCATCTTCATCAGCGTCATGCCCGGCGCGCGCATGTTCAGCACGGTGACGATGATGTTGATCGAGCCCATGATCGAACTCGCGCCCATGATGTGCATGGCGAAGATGCCGGCGTCCATGCTCGGGCCCATCTGCAGCGTCAGCGGCGCATAGAGCGTCCAGCCCGCGGCGGGCGCGCCGCCGGGCATGAAGAACGAGCCCGCGAGCATCAGCGCGGCCGGGATGAGCAGCCAGAAGCTGAGGTTGTTCATGCGCGCGAAGGCCATGTCCGCGGCGCCGATCTGCAGCGGGATCATCCAGTTCGCGAAGCCCACGAAGGCCGGCATGATGGCGCCGAAGACCATGATCAGCCCGTGCATCGTGGTGAGCTGATTGAACAGCTCGGGATTCACGAACTGCAGCCCGGGCTGGAACAGCTCGGCGCGGATGCCCAGCGCCAGCACACCGCCCACCATCAGCATCGTGAAGCTGAACAGCAGGTACATCGTGCCGATGTCCTTGTGGTTGGTGGCGAACAGCCAGCGCCGCCAGCCGTGGGGGTGGCCATGCGCGTGGTCGTCGGCGTGGTGCGCGGGATGGTCGAGTACGGCGCTCATCGGGGGGGTGTCCTCGGTCTGGATGCTGGAATCAGGGCTTGCGGGCGGCCACCACCTCGGCCGGCTGCACGAGCTTGCCGGTCTGGTTGCTCCACGAATTCTTGGTGTAGGTCATGACGGCGGCGATCTCGGTGTCCGAGAGATGCTTCCACGCCGGCATGGCACCGTTGAGCCGGCCGTTGAGCAGGATGTCGATCTGCTGCTTCGGGTCGTTGAGCACGATCGCGCTGCCGTCGAGCGGCTTGATCGGGCCGACGCCCTTGCCGTCGGGCCGATGGCAGGCGGCGCAGTTGGCGTTGTAGACCTTCTCGCCGCGGGCCACCAGTTCGGCCAGTTGCCAGACCTTGGCAGGGTCGTCGGCGAGTGCGGCCATCTCCTTCTTCTTGCCGTCGACCCAGGCCGCGTAGTCGGCGTGGCTGACCACCTTGACGTGGATCGGCATGTAGGCGTGTTCCTTGCCGCACAGCTCGGCGCACTGGCCGTAGAAGTCGCCGGTCTGGTTGGCACGGAACCAGGTGTCGCGCACGAAGCCGGGAATGGCGTCCTGCTTGACGCCCAGCGACGGCACCATCCAGGCGTGGATGACGTCGTTGGCGGTGGTCACGATGCGGATCTTCCTGTCCACCGGCACGACCAGCGGGTTGTCGACCTTGAGCAGGTAGTTGTCGCCGGCGGGCTTGCCGCTGTTGGACATCTGGCGGTGTGCCAGGTCCAGGTTCGACAGGAAGGCGATGCCCTCGCCTTCGCCCTTGAGGTAGTCGTAGCCCCATTTCCACTGGTAGCCGGTGGCCTTGATCGTGAGGTCGGCGTTGCTGGTGTCCTTCATCGCCACCACGGTGCGCGTGGCCATCGCGCCCATGGCGATGACGATGACCAGCGGCACCACCGTCCAGGCGATCTCGACCGTCACGCTCTCGTGGAAGTTGGCCGCCTTGTGGCCGACCGACTTGCGGTGCTTGAGGATCGAATAGAACATGACCCCGAACACGCCGACGAAGATCACCACGCAGACGATGAGCATGAACCAGTGCAGCCAGGCTTGCTGCTCGGCGATGCGCGTCACCGGCGGGTGCAGATTGAGCTGGCGCACGGCGGGGCCGCCGGGCAGGTCGTTGACGGCCAGCGCCGCGCCCGAGGCCAACAGCGCACCCAGGTTGAGCATCAGCCGGGGGATACGGTGCCACAGGGAGGTCATCGTCTTCATCTTCACAGGCTCTCAGTTCGTAGCGGGTTCGGGCGCGGTCTTCGCGGGCGCCTGGCGCAGCGCCAGCCGCAGCTCGCGCGCGAAGGCGGCGCGCAGCTCGGGTCGCAGGTAGCGGCCGACGCGGATGGTCTGGCCGCGGCCTGAAAGCTCGACCAGCGAGCCCTGGCCGGCAGCCGGCTCGACGGTCAGCCAGTCGGCCAGGAATTCGGTGCTCTCGACGCGGCTGGCACAACACTGCTCGACCTGCAGCGAGCGGCCCGCCAGCGTGAGGGTCTCATGGTCTGCGGCGTGACGCGCGAACACCAGCAGCGCGACGCCCACGAACACGAGCTCGAGCGCGGTGAAGGCCAGCACCAGCGGCGCGCCCTGGTGGTAGAAGAAGCCGCCGATCAGCAGCGAGGCCAGACACAGCCACAGGTACACGGCACCGAACTGGCGCGGCGTGATCGAGCAATTGCGCCTGAGCCGCCACTGCAGCGCGCGCGGCGCGCCTTGCAGGCCGGACAGCACGACCTCACGACCGAACTGCCAGGGCGCGCTGCGGGGCGCGCCGGGCGGCAGGGACCATGGGCTGGTGGCGAAAGTGGCGGTCATCCGGGTGCGTGAAGAGTCGGGGCGTGGCGATCAACGCTCGACCCCCTGACTCCCCGGGCCTGCCCACAATGGGCGCGAATCATAGCGCAGAGGATCGAGCCGCTCCCGCGCCTCGGGCCCGACGGCGGCCCGCACGAACCATGGCCCGCAGGTCCGCCAGCGGCAAGGTGGTCGAGGCGGCCACGCGCGGGCGCGGCGCGGCGCGCAAGGCATGGCCGTAGACCACCTCGAAGGCCAGACGCGGACGTTGGCCCGCGCCTTCCCCCGCGCACGCAGCGGCCTGCAGGCCCTGGGCCAGGCGGTCGCGCCAGCGCGGCGTGCGCAGGCCGGCATGGCGTTGCAGGTCGACATTGCCGCCGAGCTGGCGCAATTCGGCCAGCAGCGCCTGGCCCGTGGGCCAGGTCAGCGTGATCGTCTCCTGGTCCATCACCGGCTCTGCAAAGCCGGCCTCCAACAGCATGTCACCCAGGTCGTGCATGTCGACGAAGGGCGCGTGCGGCGGCGGCCAGGCCATGGCCGCGTAGAGCTCGCGCAGGCCCTGCAGCGAGCCCGGGCCGAGGGTCGAGAACATCAGGAAGCCGTCGACCTCCAGCGCCCGGTGCCAGGCCTTCATCACGGCCTGCGGGTCGACGGCGCCGTGCAGCCCCATGTTGGACCACAGCAACTGGCCCTGGCCGGCGCCGAGCTCGGCC
>JACZKT010000268.1 GCA_014859905.1 Rubrivivax sp. | reverse complement strand
GGAGGGGGAGCAAGAAGGGAAAGGGCGTGGGAGCCGCAACGACGGTGGAGACACCGTGAAAGGCAGTGTGCACCTGTTGCCCTGCCGTGACAAGCGGGGCTCCTCGCCTGGCTCGGGACAGGCGCCGGCAGCGTGAAACAGTGCCCTGGGACCGCGGCCGGCGCGCCGTCTCATGCCCTGGCCCCGACCTTGCTACAAACCTTGCCAGCCATGACCGCCCCTTTGCCGATCCGCCGCGGCATGACACGCGTGCCGGAGTTGATGGCCGCGGGTGTCAACCTGGGCTTCGGCCACGACTGCGTGATGGCCCCCCCTGGTACGCGCTGGGCTCGGCCGCCATGCTGGAGGCGGCCGCGATGATGGTGCGCGGCGGTGCCGTGGTGTCGCGCATGGCACCGGCGACGGCCGAACTGGCGCTGCCGGGGCGGCCGGCACGCGTGGATTCCACGCGACAGCCGCCACCCACGGCGCCGGGTGGCGCTGGCTAGAATCGACCGCCCACAGGGATGAGAAGCGTCAAGCACAAGATGAAACTGATCGGATCGCTGACCAGCCCCTACGTGCGCAAGGTGCGCGTGGTGATGGCGGAGAAGAAGCTCGACTTCCAGTTCGTGCTGGAAGACGTCTGGGCCAGCGACGCCATGCTGGCCAGCAACCCGCTGGGCAAGGTGCCGTGCCTGGTGATGGAGGGCGGCGAAGCGGTCTTCGATTCACGCGTCATCGTCGAGTACCTCGACACGTTGTCGCCGGTGGGCAAGCTGATCCCGCCTTCCGGCCGCGAACGCACCGAGGTGCGCACCTGGGAGGCGCTGGCCGACGGCCTGCTGGACGCCGCGATCCTGGCGCGACTGGAAGCCACCTGGGGCGGCCGCACCGAGGCCCAGCGCTCGCCGGCCTGGATCGACCGCCAGATGAGCCGCGTGCACGCCACCGTCAAGGCGATGGCACAGGGGCTGGGCGACAAGCCTTTCTGCGCCGGCAACCACTACACCCTGGCCGACGTGGCCGTCGGCTGTGCCTTGGGCTACCTCGACTTTCGCTTCCCGCAGATCGCATGGCGCGCCGACCAGCCCAACTTGAACAAGCTGGCCGACAAGCTGGCCGCGCGGCCGAGCTTCATCGACACCGCGCCGCCCAAGGCGTAACAACGGCGTTGCCGCGACTGGCCTGCGCCGGGTATTCGATGGGCTCCGTCGGTCTGGTCACGCCTCAGCAGATGCACTTCAGCGAGCCGCTGCCGCTGAAGAGTGGCGCCGTGCTGGCCGATTACGCGCTCACCTTCGAAACCTACGGCAGCCTGAACGCCGAGCGCAGCAACGCCGTTCTGGTGTGCCACGCGCTCAACGCCAGCCACCACGTCGCCGGCGTGCACGCCGACGCTGCCGTCGGCGTGCACGCCGGCGGCAGCGTCGGCTGGTGGGACAACCTGGTGGGGCCCGGCAAGCCGCTGGACACCGACCGTTTCTTCGTCATCGGCGTCAACAACCCCGGCTCCTGTTTCGGCTCCACCGGGCCGATGCACGTGAACCCGGCCAGCGGGCGCGTCTACGGCGCCGACTTCCCGGTGCAGACGGTGGAAGACTGGGTCGATGCGCAGGCCCGCCTGATGCGGCGCCTGGGCATCGAGCAACTCGCCGCCGTGGTCGGCGGCAGCCTGGGCGGCATGCAGGCGCTGGCCTGGACGCTGCGCCACCCGCAGCGCGTGCGCCACTGCGTGGCGGTGGCCACGGCACCCAACCTGTCGGCGCAGAACATCGCCTTCAACGAGGTGGCGCGGCGCGCCATCGTCACCGACCCCGACTTTCACGGCGGCCACTTCTACGCCCACGGCGTGGTGCCCAAACGCGGCCTGCGCGTGGCGCGCATGATCGGCCACATCACCTATCTTTCCGACGACGCCATGGACGCCAAGTTCGGCCGCGAACTCCGGGCCGCCGAGTTGGGCTACAGCACGCAGGACATCGAATTCCAGATCGAAAGCTACCTGCGCCACCAGGGCGACAAATTCAGCGAGTACTTCGACGCCAACACCTACTTGCTGATCACGCGTGCGCTGGACTACTTCGACCCCGCGCGCGAATACGGCGGCGACCTCGCGCGCGCCTTCGCCGTGGCGCGCGGCAACGGCTTCCTGCTCGTGAGCTTCAGCACCGACTGGCGCTTTTCACCTGCGCGCTCGCGCGAGCTCGTCAAGGCCCTGGTGGACAACCGCATCGCCGTCAGCTATGCGGAGATCGACGCGCCGCACGGCCACGACGCCTTCCTGCTCGACGACCCGCGCTACCACGCCGTCATGCGTGCTTACTTCGAGCGCATCGCGGCCGAGCGCGGCGAGCCTGGGGGCCGCCGGCCCGGATCCGGGTCTCCCGGTCCGGGCCGAGCCCCCTCGGGGGGTGGCGAGCGCGGCGAGCCTGGGGGCCCGCATGTCTGAACGCCGGGACCTCGAGATCATCGCCGAGCTGGTGCCGGTGGGCAGCCGCGTGCTCGACCTCGGCTGCGGCAACGGCGAGCTGCTGGCCTATCTGCGCCAGCACAAGGCCTGCAGCGGCTACGGCATCGAGATCGCCGACGCCAACGTGCACGCCTGCGTGCAGCGCGGCGTCGACGTCATCCAGCTCAACCTCGAAGAAGGCCTGGCGCTGTTCGACGACAACAGCTTCGACGTCGTGATGCAGCTCGACACGCTGCAGCACCTGCGCAACACCGAGCGCATGCTCAAGGAGACGGCGCGCGTGGGCCGCATCGGCATCGTCAGCTTCCCCAACTTCGCGCACTGGCCCAACCGGCTGCGTGTGCTGGGCGGGCGCATGCCGGTGACCAAGGTGCTGCCCTACCAGTGGTACGACACGCCCAACATCCGCGTCGGCACCTACGCCGACTTCGAGGTGCTGGCGCGCAAGAGCGGCCTCGAGGTCACCGACAGCTTCGGCCTGCAGAGCGGGCGCGTGGTGCGACGGTGGCCGAATCTGGTGGCCAGTGTCGCGGTGTTTCGCTTCGAGCAGCGCTGAAGCCGCATCCGAGCTTGAGTCTTCTGAATTCGCTCCCTCTCCTCAGAGGGGAGAGGGAGCAAGCACGAATGTGGCCGAAAGGCTCTCATGCTGTCAGGCCGCAGGCATCCGCACGCGGAAGGTCGAGCCCACGCCGGGCGTGCTGTCGACCTCGATCGTGCCGCCCATGGCGTCGGCGAGCTGACGGCTCAGCGACAGGCCGAGGCCGGTGCCGGCCACCGGACCATGCTGCGCGCCCAGGCGTTCGAAGGGCTGGAACAGCCGCGCGCGCTGCACTTCGTCCAGGCCCGGGCCGTTGTCGGTCACGGCCAACTCGACCTGGTCGCCCGCGGCTTGCGCGCGCAGGCGCACCCAACCGCCCGGCCGGTTGTACTTGATGGCGTTGGACAACAGGTTGCTGACGATCTGCTTGAGCCGCCTGCGGTCGGCGCGCACCGTCAGCGCATGGCCGGGCGGCACCTCGTCGATGACGGCGATGCCGGCCTCCTGCGCTGCCCCGGCCAGCATGGCCCAGGCTTCCTCGACCACCGGGCGCAGGGGCAGGCTTTCGAGCGTCATCGGCAGGGCCCCGGTCTGCACGCTGGAGATCTCGAGGATGTCGTCCATCAGTGCCAGCAGGTGGCGCCCGCTGGCCAGCACATGGGCGATCCAGCCGCGCTGGCGCTTGCTGGCGCCGGCGTCCATGTCCAGCAATTGTGCAAAACCGAGGATGGCATTCAGCGGCGTGCGCAGCTCGTGGCTGACGCGCGACAGGAACTGCGACTTGGCCTGGTCGGCCGCCGCCGCGCGGTCGCGCTCGAAGCGCAGCGCATCGGCCTGCTTGGCGGCGGTGATGTCGGTGTGGGTGCCGATCATGCGCAGCGGCCGCCCCGCCGCGTCTCGGCTGATGACGATGCCGCGCGCCAGGATCCACTTCCACTGCCCGTCCTTGCACAGCACGCGGTGTTCGTTGACGTAGGCCGGCGTGCGGCCGGCAAAGTGGTCGTCGCGGTCCTGCCGCATGCGTTGCACGTCGTCGGGGTGGGTCAGGCGGTCCAGCGCCGTGGGCAGGTTGGGCAGTTCATCGTCGCTGTAGCCGTACAGCGCCTTGCACTGGGGTGAATAGACCTCCTCGCCGTGGGCCAGGTCCACGTCCCAGACGCCGTCGCCGGTGCTCTCCAGCGCGCGTTTCCAGAGCTCGCTGTTGTCGCGCAGCGCCTGCTCGGCGCGCTTGCGCGCGGTGATGTCGAGCATGAGCCCGATGCGCACCTCGTTGCCGTCTTCGGCCGGTGCCGGGTTGCTGGTCTGGTGGATCCACTTCACGGTACCGTCCTCGAGCACGATACGGAACTCGATGGCAAGCGCTTGCCCTGCCTGGCCGGCGGCCACGAGCCTGGCCTCGGCCTGGGTGCGGTCGTCGGGGTGCCGCAGGGTGCGCAACGCGAGTGGGTCGCGCAGCACGGCCTCGGCCGAGACACCGAAGAGCTCGCGCACGTTCGGGCTGATGAGGCTGGCCCTCGTCTGCCCGTCGGGCGACGTCACGAGACGGTAGATGACCCCCGGCACGAGGTCGAAGATCTGCTGCAGCTGCTGCTGGCTGCGACGCAGCGCATCACGCGACTGCACGCGCTCGGTGATCTCCTCGACCGTGCCTTCGTAATAGCGGATCCGACCCGCGTCGTCGCGCACGACGTGGGCGTTTTCGCTGATCCAGATGCGCTCGCGCGTCCTGTGTCGCCAGACCTCCGACTCGAAACCGGTGACCTGGCCGTCGCTCTCGAGCAGGCGGCGAAACACCGCCCGGCGCTGCGGGTCGACGTACCACTCGAGCGCGATGTCGTGCACGCCGGCCAGCATCTCGGCTTCGCTGGCGTAGCCGTTGAGCCGCACCAGCGCCAGGTTGGCGCGCAGCTGCGTGCCGTCTGGCAGCGTGCGGTAGGCACCGATGGGCAGGAACTCGAACAGCGACGAGAAGTTGTCCATGTCTGCCCCGATGCCGTCGTCGTTCAGCCCCAGTCCGTCGGCTGCCGCCTCGTGCCGTCAATCCAGAGAGACTTCGGTGCGCACGGTGCCCGCCCGGTCGGCCGTTGCCGTCAGCGCCACCGCCGTGCCGCGCGGTCCACGCACCACCCATTCGACCACCGCGCGGTCGCCGGTGATCTCGCGGCTGGGCAGGAAGGCCTGCAGCGAGCTCTTCGGCGCGTGGCCTTCCAGGTGCGGACCCACCACGCGTTCGGACCCGCTGACCAGGCTCACGCCCGGCGGCAGGTGGATGTTGAACACCGTGCCGCGTGCCGTCTTGCGTTCGAGCGCGCGCTTGGTCACGTAGGCCGGCAGGTAGCCGCCGTTGGCGACCGCGAAGCGCACGCGCCAGGTGTCGGCGCCGAGCGCGCGCACCTCGGCACGCAGCACCTCCAGGCGCGGCAGCGAGAGCGCGATCTGCATCAGCCAGCCCGGGAAACGCGCCGCCTCGCGTTCGCGCAGGTGCGGCGGCGGGTTGCGCCAGAAGTTCATCTTGTCCCAGCCCCCCAGCTCGACCATGCCGAGTTGCGGATGGCGATAAGGGCGCCACTCGACGTAGGCCAGTCCGGCGCACTGCTCGTCGCTCCACTTCAGCAGCTTGAGGTCGTCCTCGGGCGGGTGCTCGCGGTACCACTCGATCCATTGGTAGTCGGTGATGCCGGCTTCCTTGTTGGGGGCCCAGATCTCGACCGTCCAGAACAGCGCACCGAGGTGTTCGTAGACCCAGTCCTGGGTGCCGGTGATGGTCTGCTTGGGGTGGTACTTGAACTCGTGAAAGATGCTGATCGCCGGATAGCCGGTGAGCTTGGCGCCGAGGTCCGACAGCCGCTTGTACATCCACAGGTCCTCGGGCGTCATGTCGTCGTCGCTCTGCGTGCCCAT
>JACZKT010000026.1 GCA_014859905.1 Rubrivivax sp. | reverse complement strand
CTTAAACATGCGCGGCTCCCGCGGCGAGATCGCCTGCACGCGCTGCGCGCGCCAGGCGCTTTGGCTGCGCCGCCGCCGGCGCTGCGCGCCAGCGGTCGCCGCGGTTGGCGATCAGGATCTTCTTGAACATGCGGACCTCTTTCGCTCAGGCCGCGGCCTGGGCGCCGGGAGCAAAGCGGCGCAGCAGCGCGCGCAGGAACTTGAACAGCAGCACGATCAGACCCACCGCCACCAGCATCGCCACGGCCAGCGCCGGAAAGAACCACAGCGGGTGCTCCCAGGCCAGCCACAGCATCGCCGGCACGGCGGCATCGCCCAGCAGCGACAGGCCGAGGTTGGAGAACGGCTCGGGCGAGGCGTTCACCGCCACCCGCGTGGTGGCCTTGGCGGCGTGCGCAGTGGCCGCCAGCGTGCCGCCGGCCAGCGCTGCCACCAGCACCCAGGTCGCAGAGTCGCCGCCGAAGACGCCGGCCGCCAGCGCCGCGCCGGCGGGGATGCGGATGAAGGTGTGCACGGCGTCCCACAGCGTGTCGAGCCCGGGCACCTTGTCGGCCACGAACTCCACCACGAACATCAGGAAGCTCGCGCCCAGCACCACCGGGTGCTGCAGCAGCGCCAGGCCTGCGGGCAGCGGCACCCAGCCCAGGAAGCCCGCGGCACCGGTGATGAAGACCACCGCATACAGACGCAGGCCGCTGGCCCAGCCCAGGGCGGCGGCCAGGGCCAGCAGATGCGTGAGGTCCAGGCCTACTTCCATGCCGGGCCGCGCTTGTTCAGGAAGGCCTGCACGCCCTCGCGCCCCTCGGGGCTGGCGCGGATGTCGGCGATGCGGCGTACGGTCTCGTCGCGCAGCGCGGCGTCGATCTCGTGCCCGGCGACGTCCTTGACCAGGCGCTTGCAGGCCCGCACCGCCAGCGGACCGTTGGCCACGATGGCGGCCACGACCTCGGCCACCGTGGCGTCCAGCGCCTCGGGCGCCACCACCTCGTGCACGAAGCCCAGCGCCTGCGCCCGCGCCGCGCTGAAGCGTTCGGCGGTGACGAAGTAGCGCCGCGACGCCTGCTCGCCCAGCGCCTTCACCACATAAGGCCCGATGGTCGCCGGCAGCAGGCCGAGCCTGGCCTCGCTCAAGCAGAAGTGCGCCCCCTCGGCGGCCACGAGCACGTCGCACACCGCCGCCAGGCCGACGCCGCCGGCGTAACAGTCGCCGTGGATGCGCCCCACCACCGGCACCGGGCAGGTCCAGATGGCCCACAGCATCTCGGCCAGCCGCGCCGCGTCGGCATGGTTCTGCGGCCAGGTGTAGTCGGCCATCGCGCGCATCCACGACAGGTCGGCACCGGCGCAGAAGGCCTTGCCGTGGCCGCCCAGCACGACGGCACGCAGGTCGCCGTCCTGGGCCAGGGTGCGAAAGGCATCGCTCAGCTCCTGGACGACGCCATCGTTGAAGGCGTTGCGCACCTCGGGGCGGTTCAGCCAGACCTCGGCAACATGGGGCCCCAGCGGCGATGAGCGGCGGATGTCGAGCGTGGTGGTCATGGTGCCCGGCCTCTCAGTGCCGCCAGCCACGCAGACCGCGCAGCCGTTCGAAGGCCTGGAAATCGCGGTCGCGGTGCAGCAGCGCGTAGTCGTTCTCGATGCAGAAGGTGGCCACCAGCACGTCGATCGAACGGCGCACGGTGACGCCCTGCGCGCGCAGGCTGCGATAGTGCTGGGCGGCGGCCAGCGCGAGCGCGCTGCCGCCGGTGTCTTCGATGTTCAGGGTTTCCATCAGCAGGCGGGCCTGGCGGTGGTCACGCTCGTCACGAAAACCGCGCAGCACCTCGAACAGCACCAGGTCGGGCACGACGATGCGCACCTCGCCCTCATCGAGGAGGCGGCGCAGGGTCGCACGGGCCGGGCTGTCGCGCCTGGCAAAGAAGTCGATCCAGACGCTGGAGTCAACGACGAGCACGGCGCTTTGCGGGTGCAGGTCCCTCGGCTGTCAGCGCGGTCTCGCGCTCGGGCGCAGCCGTCCAGTCGATATCGTCGTCGCCCTCCCACTTGAGCTTGCCTTCCCACTTGAGGATCTCGCGGTAAGCGACCTGGCGAGCCAGCAACCTCAGACCGGCCTCCACGGCTTCGCGCTTGGTCTTGTAAGGGCCGGCCTGCATGGCCTGGGCCATCAAGGCATCGTCGATCTCGATGTTGGTGCGCATGATGTGTATGAAGCGTGATCAACGAGTGCATCGTACATCACATGCGGAAGATCCCGAAGCGCGGGCTGTCCGGGATCGGCGCGTTGAGGCTGGCGCTCAGGCACAGCGCCAGCACGCGGCGCGTGTCGGCGGGGTCGATGACGCCGTCGTCCCACAACCGTGCGCTGGCGTAGTAGGGGTGCGCCTGGTGCGCGAACTGCTCCAGGATCGGCGCCTTGAACGCCGCCTCGTCGGCCGCCGGCCAGTGGCCGCCCCGGGCTTCGATGCCGTCGCGCTTGACGGTGGCCAGCACGCCTGCCGCCTGCTCGCCGCCCATCACGCCGATGCGCGCGTTCGGCCACATCCACAGGAAACGCGGCGAATAGGCGCGGCCGCACATGCCGTAGTTGCCGGCGCCGAAGCTGCCGCCGATGATGACCGTGAACTTGGGCACCGTGGCGGTGGCAACGGCCGTGACCATCTTCGCGCCGTGCTTGGCGATGCCTTCGTTTTCGACCTTGCGCCCGACCATGAAGCCGGTGATGTTCTGCAGGAAGACGAGCGGCACGCGCCGCTGGCAGCACAGTTCGATGAAGTGCGCGCCCTTCATCGCGCTCTCGCCGAACAGGATGCCGTTGTTGGCGACGATGCCCACCGGCAGGCCTTCGATGTGCGCGAAGCCGGTCACCAGCGTGGTGCCGTAGCGCGCCTTGAATTCGTCGAACTCCGAGGCATCGACGATGCGGGCGATGATCTCGCGCACGTCGAAGGGCTTGCGCGCGTCGGTGGGGATGACGCCGTGCAGTTCAGCGGCGTCGAACAGCGGCGCGCGCGGCGGCAGGCGCTGCACCTGGTCGGGCTTGCGCCAGTTGAGGTTGGCCACCGAGGCGCGCGCGATGGCCAGCGCGTGCATGTCGTTTTCGGCCAGGTGGTCGGCCACGCCCGACAGCCGCGTGTGCACGTCGCCGCCGCCCAGGTCTTCGGCGCTGACGACCTCGCCGGTTGCGGCCTTCACCAGCGGCGGGCCGCCGAGGAAGATGGTGCCCTGGTTCTTCACGATGATGGCTTCGTCGCTCATCGCCGGCACGTAGGCGCCGCCGGCGGTGCACGAACCCATCACCACGGCGATCTGCGGGATGCCCAGCGCGCTCATCTGCGCCTGGTTGTAGAAGATGCGGCCGAAGTGCTCGCGGTCGGGGAAGACCTCGTCCTGGTTGGGCAGGTTGGCGCCGCCGCTGTCGACGAGGTAGATGCACGGCAGCCGGTTGGCCTGCGCGATCTCCTGCGCCCGCAGGTGCTTCTTGACGGTGAGCGGGTAGTAGGTGCCGCCCTTGACGGTGGCGTCGTTGCAGACGATCAGGCATTCGACGCCGCTGACGCGGCCGATGCCGGCGATGATGCCGGCGCCGGGCGCGGCGTTGTCGTAGATGTCCAGCGCGGCCAGCGGCGCGATTTCCAGGAACGGCGTGTCGGGGTCGAGCAGCATCTCGACGCGGTCGCGCGGCAGCAGCTTGCCGCGCGCGGCGTGGCGCGCACGGGCGACCTCGCCGCCGCCTTCGCCGACTTTGGCCAGCCTGGCGTTGAGGTCGCCCACGAGCTGGCGCATCTGCAGTGCGCTGGCCTTGAACTCGTCGGAGCGCGGGTTGAGCTTGGACACGAGCGCGGGCATCGGGTGTTTCTCCTGCGAGCCGGCTGAATCCGCGACCGGCGTCGATGACGTTTACGTTTACGTCAATTCTAGGACCCGGCTACGGGCCCACCCTTGGCAGGCCGGCGATGAAGTTGCGCTTGGCCTTGTGCTGCGCACCGAGGCTCAGCAAGAAGGCTCTTGCGCCCTCGGTATCCAGCCGCTGCATCGCCTTGGCCACCAGGCGCAAGGGCTCCTTGTAGGGGCTGCTGGCGCCCGCCATCTGGTGTTCGAAACAGCTCTTCAACAGGCTGAAAGCATCGGCGTCGCGCTCGGCGGGCAGGCGGTCGGCCAGCGCTTCCAGCACACGCGGGTCGCAGCCGTTGGGCGCCTGCACCAGGGCCAGCGCCTGGTCGATCTCGTTGTCCAGAACGAGCATGCCGGCGCGCCAGCTCACATTGGGGCCCGGCGAGGCCTGACGCAAACCGGGCCGCAGCAACGGATGGGACCGTTGCCCGGCCTCGGCTTCCTCATGCGCCTGCACACGGGCATACGCGGCGCGGCGAACCGCCGGCAGGTCGGCGCGCGCTGCCGTGGCGGCCTTGATCAACGCCAAGTAGTGGTCGGGCCAGGGCTGCTTGTCGAACCGGCGCCGGCGGATGGCCAGGGCTTCCTCGTCCCAACCGTCACGTTCGTAGGCCTGCAGCAGCAGGTCTTCGACCACGGCGTGGTTGTCAAAGAGCTTGCACGCCGCCTGCGCGAGTTGCAGCGCGTCGCGCGGGCGGCCATGCATTTCGCACCAGCGGATGAGCGCCGCATGTTCGCCCAGGCCGAGGGCGCTGCGCTTCATGAACTCGAACACGGCCAGCGGGTCGCCCTGACGCTCCAGGTCTTCCACCATCAAGCGGCGCAGGCGGTCGCGCTGGGCATCGAAGCTGCGCGGGCGGCCACTGAATCCCAGGTCGGCCGTGGTGGCCGCGTCGCCCGGGCTGGACTGGGCCTGCGTTTGCTCCCAGAGTTCGGCCAGGCGCCGGCTGTAGGCGCGGGTCACCTCGGGGCCGGCGGCGTCCAACAGATCGGGCCGGCTCCAGAGGTAACCCTCGTCGCCTTGCACACGCTGCAGCAGGTGTTCGGCCCACGCGGCGGGCGGCGGCGCCGCGCGCAGCGACGCGACGAGCACAGCCATCAGCGCACTGTTCACCTCGTCCACCGCGCCGGGGTCTTCGCCGGCGCGCTCCTGCACACCGGCGGCACGCTGCAGCGCGTGCTCGGCGATGGCGCGCACGTCGACGGCAAGGCCTGGCAGTGCGTCGCGCAAGAGCGCCACCGCTTTGAGCGCGCGGCCGATCCAGGCCCGCACGTCGCGTGTTTCGAGGTAATCGCGGCCGGACACCTTCAGCAGTTCGTCCACCGCGGTGCGCAAGGCCTTGGGGTCGCCTTCGGCGCCCGAAGTCGCAGCCCAGGCCTTGAGTTCGGCCATCAGGTCGCGGTCGGACTGCGCACGCTCCCACAGCCGCTGTGCCAGTTGTTCGGCCGGCTGGTGGGCCAGGAAGGCTTGCAGCGCCTCGCGCTTGGCGGCTCGCGTCTGCGCCGCCTTGGCCACGCGGGCTTGCGTCAGCGCAGCAGCAGCGCTGGCCGCTGCGGGTGGTTCAGCTTCACCGCCCAGGTGGGCGCGCCACAGCAGCGCCGCGGCCACCATGTGCTTGCAGAAGTTCCCGTCTGCGGCGTGCGGGCAGCTGCAGTCGGCGTGCAGACCCGGGTCTTCGAAGTGCAGGTCGACGCGGTACAGGCCGGTGCCATGGGCTTCGAACTGCGCCTGCAAGCCCTTTGCGCTGACCATTTCCACGCGGTCGGATCGCAGGTACTCCAGTCCGCGCTCGAAGGTCTTGAGGCCGGCGGTATCGCGCAACGATGCGTCCGAGAGCTCTTCGGCCCATTCGGCGGGCAGATCCTCCAGGCTGGCCTTGCGCGCGCGGGCCATCGCGCTACAGCACCACCACCTTGGTGCTCTCCTCCCCGAACTGGCTTACCACCCGTACCGCCAGGCGCCGGCCGCGGGTGGCGGGCACCGGGTGCGACGCAAACCCATACACGCGCTCGAAGGCCTCGTCGTCGATCTCGCTCGACACCACGCAGTTTGTCAACCTCATGATCGGTAGCGATTCTCGTTGTGCCAGCGCAAGAACTCGGGGCCCGGTTTGCTCCAAGGCTGCTGCGGGACGGAACGCAGCTTCGAGCCGTGAACGCGGTAGTAAGCCTTGCCGTTGAACCACTCCTCACGAATGGTCCTGCTGACTTCGACCCGGAGATCCGGAGTGACCGTAACGTAGCCGAGATCGAAGAGTTTGTGAAAGTCAGACCGAAGAAGCAACCCATTGCATAAGCGGCTCGGTCCTTCCTCAGAGAACGGCCGAATGTGCGCAGCCTCCAACACGGGGACTATGTTCTCTCCGGTCACTGCGCAGCGCCGGGAGTAGGCGTCGGTAATGAGCGCGCGGAAGGTGCCCTGTCCGAGCCTGGCGCGTGCCAAAAATGGCTCTGCGTACCGGGGAGCATCCGGCTCCATGGCCACATCGCCGCGGCCCTCTCCCCATTTGTCCATGCGCTCAGGTGACACAAGGTCCAAGAGGGCATCGCCCTGAACAGTGGAGTCGGAATATGTCTTCCCACGAACGATATTGCTGGACCAATCCGACGGTGCCACTGCAAGCGCATCGTCGCCGAAGAAAACCGGCTTTGCCAAGAGTGCGCAGCCGATCTCCGGGTCAGGCTCATGCGCCCGCGGATTGATCCCCCGGATGAGCGATTCGAACTCACGCAGCGTCGCGGCGCCATTCTTCTCGCCGAATGATTCCCACGCGAGTGACAGAGGAAGCCGAACGAACGAAACGAAAGTCCCGTACCCTCCAATGTGATTCAGCGGTCGCTTCAGCTTGAAGAAGAATGGTGTGCCAGGCTCAATACTGGAGAACATGGGCTTGGCACTCGGCTGCCAGAAATTGACCTCATCGAGATGTCTAGCTCGAAGAAACTCGAACCAGCGCCGGTCTGTTACGCCCACCCAGAATCTCACTGCACTGCCTCCGCGCGGCTACTGATGATCAGGCGCTCGTCGGCCTTGTGCACCAGCGCGTCGACAGGCTGGTTAGCGCCCTTCGCGCTATCGCCGGCGGCGGCCTTCTTCACGGCGGGTTTCTTGGCGGTGGGCATGGGTGGGCGATCAGGCATCGGCCGCGCGGTAGGCCTGCTGGGGGTGGTTGGGTTGCTGCGGGTGGCGCAGGCGCACTCGGCCCTTGCGGACCAGGCGCCCGAGGTAGGTGCGAAGGGTGTCGGCTCGGCGCCCGAGAACCGTCACCAGGTCTTCGACGCTCAGCTCGCGCCAGACCAGGATTTCGACGATGGCGGCCTCCACCTCGGCCGGCGGGGCACGCTGCCCGAGGCGGCGGACCCGCTCTTGCAGCGGCAGCGGCAGGCCGGCGAGCTTGTGGGCCAAGGCGTCGGGGTTGTGGGCTAAGGCGCCGGGGTTGTGGGCTAAGGCCCCGGGGTTGTGGGCTAAGGCGCCGGGGTCGTAGGCAAGGGCCGATGCCCCGGCGCTGGCCGCAGGCGGCAACAGCTTGGGCGTGGGCAGGTAGTAGGTACCCGAGGTGCGGCCCCGCTGGTCGAGCAGGCCGGCGTCGCGCAGCCGGGCCAGCGCCCGGCTGGCGCTGAGGGTGTCCAGCCCGGTCAGCTCGCGGTAGGCGCCGTTGTCTATGGCGCCGGCTTCCTTCACGAAGACCAGGGCCTTGGCGTCGTCATCGCTCAGGTGCAGGTGCATGAAGCCGGTGAGCCAGGCGAGATCCTCGGGGCCCAGGAAATGATGGAACAGGAAGCGCGCCACGAACAGGTCCTGCCCGCGGTCGCTGTCGAACAAGGGCGGCGTGAGTCCAGCGGCGCGCATGGCGTCGCGCATGGCGCGGATGCCGCTGCCCTTGGTCTCGGCAAAACGCGTGTCGTAGAGCACGGCGGAGATGCGCGGGTTGCGCTGCTGCGAGCCTGGCTCGCCCAGGTGCTCGCGCGCCTTCAGCGAAAAGCCGGGGTTGCGGATCTCGATGCGGTTGCTGTAGCGGATGATCTGCAGCGGGCTGGCGCTGCGGTAGTTGCGGTGCATCAAAGCGTTGACGATGGCCTCGCGGATCACGCTCAAGGGGATGGCCGGCGTGTCACGCCGCTGCAGGTCGCCCTCGGCCAGCGAGAAAGCCTTGGGCAGGTCGTCGAGCACGGCCGCCTGGGCGCGGCGGATCAGGCGCAGCAGCGGGTCGCGCAGCTCGATGCTGTCGAAGCGCCGGCCGGCCTCGGGCGCCCACTCGCGGCCGGGGACACGGATGTAGTCCACGCGCGTCATCGGCAAGCAGCGGCGCAGGGCCTGCTGCGTGCCGAAGAGCAACAGCCCTGCCACCGTGGGCCGCCACTGGCCATCTTGCTGCTTGACGCAGCCCAGGGCCTGCAGCAGTTCGTTGTCACTCCAGCGCAGCTCCTGCGCGTCGGGGTTGACCTCGGCGCGTGACTGGCGGTAGTCGGCCAGGGCTTCGGGGGCCAGGTCGGCGAGCGTCGAATCCGGGACGATGGCGGCGTCAAAGCTCTCGTGCTGGCGGCCCTGGTACAGGACGAGCAGGTCGTCTTCGTTGCAATGCTGGTCCGTACCGCCCACGCGCCGCAAGGCTCCCGCGGGCAGGCCGCGGCTCTTGAAGTACACCGGCTTGTCATGCGGTGGGGCCTCGGGCACATGGGCCACGATCACAACCTTGCCGTCGATCTCTTCGGTGGCAAGTCCCACACGCACCGGCACATTGAAGACGTCTCGACATTGCGTGGCCAGGTCGGCGGCCACCTTGTCGGGTTGGGCCAGGCCCGCCATCTCATACGCCGGGGAAAGTGCCAGTTCTTCCCGCACCACCCCCAGAAGCAACCAGCCGCCGCCCAGGCCGGGCTCGTTGGCAAATGCGCAGACCGTTTCCAGCACGGACTTGCCCACCTCGCTGCCGCGCTTGGCCTCGATGCGCTCGTGCTCGTCGAGCAGGTTCAGCGATTCGAGCAGTTCGCGGGCGTTCATGCCGGGGCCACGGCAGCATCCACCTCGGCCGCCATGCGTTCGATCTCCGCCCTGAGCTGGTTCTTGGTGCGCTCGATGTCGGTCACTTCGACAAAGCGCCACGGCAGCAGCCCCAGCTTGTCGCGCTGGCCGTTCACCGCCGGCAGCCAGCGGTTGAGCACGAACCACCGTTTCTCGGCCTTGTCCTTGGCGAAGCCCGTGATCTCGACAATGAGGTTGAAGAGTTCGCCGCCGGGCGTACGCACGCGGCAGATGAAGTCGGGCAGGTAGTGGCGCTCGGCGCCGGTCTTGTCCACGTAGGGCACATCGAAGCCCAGGAAGGCGTTCTTGACGTAACTCTCCACCGCTTCACGCTGGGCGAAGAAGAGTTGCTGCCAGGTCGCGCGTTGCGGGTTCTCGAACCAGAAGGCCAGCAATTCGCGCGTGACGCGGCTGGTGACGCCGGGGTAGCCGTCGCGGCGCCATAGTCCCACCAGTTCGCGCAGGTGGTTGACGAGGTGGTCGCGGTACTGCGCCGCGAAGTCGTTGATGTCGAACATGCCGGCCTGGGGCTGCCGGCCCAGCGGCACCTGCGGCGTCTCGGGTGCAAAGATGCGGCGGCCGCGACGGCGGTCCTGGTGGTCGAGGTTGCCGTCGGGCGTGGTGGCGTAGTGAAGCTCCGGCTCCTGGTAGGGGCCGTTGAGGATGGGACTGGTGGGGCTGCCTGCGCTGCTGGGCTTCTTGGTGCTCATCGCCTGCTGTCGAACCCGGCCTGGCCAATTGCCGCCGTAGTGTAGGGCGGCTCAGTGCCCGTACACCGCCGCCTCGTCCCAGCCCAGCGCGGCCATCTCGGCCCTGCGCAGCGGCGCGTCGCTGGGCATCAGGAATTCGTCCAGCTGCGGCGGCGCCACCGCCGTGCCTGCAAGCATGGCGTGGACCTGGCCGCGGTGGTGCGTCTGGTGCATGAACAGGTGCTGCAGCACGAAGGCCGCCGCGTCGCGCTGGACGACCCCGGCGCGGCGCGGCATCTCGACCGTGCGCTCGCAGCCGGCGTCGTCGAGCGCGTCGCAGCAGGCGATCAGCCGCTCGTCGACGAGGCGCTGGCG
>JACZKT010000267.1 GCA_014859905.1 Rubrivivax sp. | reverse complement strand
GTGGTGATGTCGGCGGCATCGACGCCGGCGAGCAGGGCGCCGTTAGCCGTGGTCGCCTGCGCGGCGCGCAGTTGTGCCGGCAGCGCGGCGAGCAGAGCGGCTTCGCGGGCCTCGGGGTCGCGGGTTTCGAGCGCGTCGTAGTGTTCGGTGATCATTGCAGTGCCCTTGTACTGCGCATTCCGGTGTCGACCCGGGGACGGCGCCGCGGGTTCATGTCGCCATGCCCACTTCCCGCTGCAGCTTCTTCGTCAACCGCGCTGCCACCAGCGCGTGGGAACGGCGCACCAGTGCGTCCAGGTCGGCAGCGGCCAGACCGTGCTCGCGACCGACCTGCACCCACTTGGCCCGGGCGAGGTAAGGCGCCGGGATCACGCCGGGCACAGCGGTCAGTTCCAGGAAACGCTCGTCGTCGACCTTGAATGAGCAGGTGCAGGCGCGGCCGGCATCGAGCAGGAAGACGCAGAACATCTTGCCGCCGATGCTGTACACGAGGTCGGCGCCCCACTTGATGTCCTCGCTGGCACCGGGCAGCGTGGCGGCCAGCGCGCGCTGGGCTTCGAAATCCGGGGTCAGGCGGGGCCGCGGCATCAGTCTTCGCGCTCCCAGCGCCCCAGGCGCTTCTTGACCTCGTCGAGCAGCCGGCGCGTGTCGGTGGAGCCCTTCATCGTGAGCGTGTCCCACTCGGGCGTGATCATCAGGCGCCTGGCGATGCGTGCGCGCACCGAAGCCTCTTCGGCGCTCAGTTCGAGCACACGCTTGCCGCGCAACTCGAAGGCGGCGCCGCGCTCGGCCAGGCCGAGGTCGCGCAGTGCGCGCCGCAGCGCGACCAACGCTTCGTCGGGCTTGAACGGCGGCGGCGCGAAGCCGAAGTCGTTGCTCATGACGTGATGCTGGAGGCCATTGCCACGCGCGCGCCGCGGAACCGGCTTTGCCGGGCCGCAGGCGCGGCCCCCCTGGGGGGGAGCGCCGAAGGCGCTACGGGGGGGATCATGAAAGCCAGCGCTTGCGGCGCTTGTAGCTCTTCACGTCCCTGAAGCTCTTGCGGTCGCCGCCGCCCATGCCGAGGTAGAACTCCTTCACGTCCTCGTTCTCGCGCAGGTCCTTGGCGGCCCCCTCCATCACGATGCGGCCGCTCTCCAGGATGTAGCCGTGGTCGGCGTAGCGCAGCGCCATGTTGGTGTTCTGCTCGGCCAGCAGGAAGGTCACCTTCTCGCGCTGGTTGAGGTCCTTCACGATCTCGAACACCTCTTCGACGATCTGCGGCGCCAGGCCCATGCTGGGCTCGTCGAGCAGCACCATCTTCGGGTTGGCCATCAGCGCGCGGCCGATGGCGCACATCTGCTGCTCGCCGCCCGACGTGTAGGCGGCCTGGCTGCTGCGGCGTGTCTTCAGGCGCGGAAAGTAGTTGTAGACCTTCTCCAGCGTCTCGGCCACCGCGGCCTTGCCGTCCTTGCGCGTGTAGGCGCCTGTCATCAGGTTGTCCTCGATGGTCAGGTGGGCAAAGCAGTGCCGGCCTTCCATGACCTGGATCACGCCGCGGTTGACCATCTCGGAGGTGGTCAGCTTCTCGATGCGCTCGCCGCGCAGTTCGATCGAGCCCTTGGTGACCTCGCCGCGCTCGCCGGCGAGCAGGTTGCTCACGGCGCGCAAGGTCGTCGTCTTGCCGGCGCCGTTGCCGCCGAGGATGGCCACCACGCCGCCCTCGGGCACCTGCAGGCTCACGCCCTTGAGCACCAGGATGACGTGGTTGTAGATGACCTCGATGCCGTTGACGTTGAGCAGGATGTTGGACATGCCGAAACCTCTGTGAACTCATCGAAGCGTCGCACGCGGCGCTTCGATGAGGGCCCCGCGAGGGACCCCGCCCCTCACCCCTGCCCTCTCCCCGCGGGCCGGGAGAGGGTGAAGGTTCCGTCCGCAGGCAGCGGGTCGCCTGACTCCCTCTCCCGCTGGCGGGAGAGGGTCGGGGTGAGGGTGAACCCTGCCGCTCAGCTCTGGCAGTCTTCCGGCGTGCGGCGCTGCAGCTTCTTCTCGACCATGTACTTGTCGGCCGAAGCCTTGACCAGCGGCTTGATGATGGCTTCGTCCGCCTGGTACCAGTCCGAACTGAAGCTCCACTTCGCGCCGTCCCAGGTGTGTACGCGGGCCCAGCTCGAACCCACGTGGTCGGCGCACGACGTGGACACCGGACGCATGACGCCCGAGAACCCGAGCGCGTCGAGCGCCTTCTGGTCCAGCGCCAGGTTCTCCAGGCCCCAGCGCACCTGCTCACCGCTCATGACCTTGCCCTTGCCGAAGCGCTCCTGGGCGCGCTTGACGCCTTCGACGCCCAGCATCGAAGAGATCAGGCCGCGCATGTACAGCACCTGGCCGACCTCGTCCTTCGGCCCCGTGCCCTGACCCTTGTCGTGGACCATCGCCAGCACGTCCTTGACGACCTTGGCGTTGGGCTCGGCCCCGTGCTGCATCGCCAGCGCGTGGTAGCCCTTGGCGCCCATGCCCACGTCCTTGACGTCGGGCTCGGCGCCCGACCACCACACGCCGTACATCTTCTCGCGCGGGTAGCCGGTGGCCTGGGCTTCCTTCAGCGAGGTGGAGTTCATCACGCCCCAGCCCCACAGGAAGACGTAATCCGGGCGCGACTGCCGGATCTGCAGCCAGGTCGCCTTCTGTTCGACGCCGGGGTGCGCGACCGGCAGCAGCTGGAGTTCGAAGCCGTCGAGCTTGGAGCGCTCCTGCAGCAGCGTGATCGGCTCCTTGCCGTAGGGGCTGTCGTGGTAGACGAGCGCGATCTTCTTGCCCTTCAGGCTGCCGTCCTTCTTCATGACGTGCTGCACCAGGATGTCGGCCGCGGTCCAGTAGGTGCCCACGAGCGGGAAGTTCCACTTGAAGACCATGCCGTCGGCGGAATCGGCGCGTCCGTAGCCCGCGGTGATGAGCGGGATCTTGTCGCCTGGCGCCTTCTCGGTCAGCGCGAAGGTGATGCCGGTCGACAGCGGCTGGAAAACGGTGGCGCCGCCGTGCTTGCCCTTTAGACGTTCATAGCACTCCACACCGCGATCGGTGGCGTACCCCGTCTCGCACTCTTCCCAGATGATCTTCACGCCATTGATGCCGCCCTTGGCATTGACGAGCTTGAAGTAGTCGACATAGCCATTGGCGAAAGGCACGCCGTTCGGCGCGTAGGCGCCGGTGCGGTACACCAGTGCCGGAAAGAACTGCTCCTTGGCCTGGGCGTAGGCCGCGGTGGCGGTGAGCAGGGCGCTGGCCCCCGCGGCCGCCAGGGTGGCGCCGAGGGCGAAGTTTCCGAATTTCATGTCTGCCTCCAGAGGTGGGTCTAGAAAAATGCACTCGTCAGTGCCTCAGATCGAGCAGCCCGTCGGCCATCCGAACGCTTGGATTCAGTGCGGGAAGGGCCACAGCCGCAGCTTTTCCTTGGCGGTGGACCACAGCCGAGCCAGCCCGTGCGGCTCGACGATGAGAAAGAAGACGATCAGCGCGCCGAAGATCATGAGCTCGGTGTGGCTGACGACTGCCGTGTCGATTTCAACGCCGACCAGGCTGCCCAGCCACGGCAGCGCCTGGTTCAGGAAAATCGGCAGGATGACGATGAAGGCGGCGCCGAAGAAGCTGCCCATGATCGAACCCAGGCCGCCGATGATGATCATGAACAGCAACTGGAACGAGCGGTCGATCGAGAACGCGGCCGGCTCCCATGAACCCAGGTGTACGAAGCCCCACAACGCGCCGGCCACGCCGACGATGAAGCTGCTGACCGCGAATGCGCTGAGCTTGGCGTAGACGGGCCGGATGCCGATCACTGCCGCGGCCACGTCCATGTCGCGAATGGCCATCCACTCGCGCCCGATGTGGCTGCGCACCAGGTTCTTGGCTGCGATCCCGAAGACGATCAGGATCGCCAGGCACAGCAGGTATTTCTCCTGCGGCGAATCGATGGGAATACCGAAGACGTCCAGGCGGGACACCGACACCGAGCCCGACGCCGTGTAGTTGGTGAACCACTTCACGCGCAGGAAGGCCCAGTCCCAGAAGAACTGCGCCGCCAGCGTGGCCACCGCCAGGTACAGGCCCTTGATGCGCAGCGACGGAATGCCGAACAGCACCCCGGCCAAGGTGGCGCAGACGCCGCCCAGCAGCAGCGACAGCAGTAGCGGCATGCCTTCGATGCGGATCGAGAAGTTGTAGGCAGCATAGGCGCCCACGGCCATGAAGGCGCCCGTGCCCAGCGAGATCTGGCCGCAGTAGCCGACCAGGATATTCAGGCCCAGCGCTGCCAGCGACAGGATCAGAAACGGGATCAGGATGGCGCGGAACAGGTATTCGTCGGCCAGCAGCGGTACGCCCACGAACGCGAAGGCCAGCAGCAGCCCGATGACGATGCGGTCCTGCGTGATCGGGAAGACCTGCTGGTCGGCCCGGTAAGAGGTCTTGAACTGGCCGTTCTCTCTGTACAACATGGTTCAGACCCGATCGATGATCTTCTCGCCGAACAGCCCCTGGGGCCGCACCAGCAGGACGAAGAGAACGAGCACGTACCCGAACCAGATTTCGATGCCGCCCCCCAGGTAGGGGCCGATGAAGACCTCGGAGAGCTTCTCTCCAACACCGATGATCAGCCCGCCGACGATGGCGCCCGGCACGCTGGTCAGCCCCCCGAGGATCACCACCGGCAGCGCCTTCAGCGCCACCAGGCTCAGCGAGAACTGCACCCCGAGCTTGCTGCCCCAGATGACGCCGGCCACCAGCGCCACGAAGCCGGCCACGCTCCAGACGATGACCCAGATGCGGTTCAGTGGGATGCCGATGCTCTGCGCCGCCTGGTGGTCGTCGGCCACCGCCCGCAGCGCGCGGCCGGTGGCCGTTTTCTGGAAGAACAGGCTCAGCAGCGCCACCAGCGCAGCCGCTATGGCCGCGGCGTAGAGGTCTTCCTTGTTGATGAGGATGCCGCCTTCGAAGGTGCTCTCCAGCATGAAGATCGGGTCCTTGGGCAGACCGACGTCGATCTTGTAGATGTCGCTGCCGAACAGCGTCTGCCCCGACCCGTCCATGAAGTAGGCGATGCCCAGCGTGGCCATCAGCAGCGTGATGCCCTCCTGGTTGACGAGCTTGCTCAGCACCAGCCGCTCGATCACCCAGGCCGCCATGATCATCATCGCCATCGCCACGGCGAAGGCCAGCACATTGGCCAGCAGCTTGTTGTCGAAGCCCAGCCACTGCGGGATCCACTCCGAGAAACGCGCCATCGCCAGGGCCGCCGACAGCACCATCGCGCCCTGCGCAAAGTTGAAGACGCCGCTGGCCTTGAAGATGAGCACGAAGCCCAAAGCCACCAGCGAATACAGCATGCCCGTCATCAGGCCGCCCAACAGGGTTTCGAGGAAGGGTCCCATCGCGGTTTACCTCAGTGGCTCGTACCGAGGTACGCGCTGATGACGTCGGGGTTGGCACGCACCTCGGCCGGGGTGCCGTCGCCGATCTTCTTGCCGTAGTCGAGCACGACCACGCGGTCGGAGATGTCCATCACCACGCTCATGTCGTGTTCGATGAGCACGATGGTGGTGCCGTACTCGTCGTTCACGTCGAGGATGAAGCGACACATGTCCTGCTTCTCCTCGACGTTCATGCCGGCCATCGGCTCGTCCAGCAGCAGCACCTGCGGCTCCATGGCCAGAGCGCGGCCGAGGTCGACACGCTTCTGCAGGCCGTAGGGCAGGCGGCCCACGGGCGTCTTGCGGTAGGCCTGGATCTCCAGGAAGTCGATGATCTTTTCGACGAATTCGCGCTGCTCGCCTTCCTCGCGTTCGGCGGCACCCCAGCCGAAACCACGTACAGCCTGCTGGAAGATATTGGTCTTCATGCGCAGGTTGCGCCCGGTCATGATGTTGTCGAGCACGCTCATGCCCTTGAACAAGGCCAGGCTCTGGAAGGTGCGCGCAAAGCCCATCACGGCCACCTGGCGCGAGTTCATGTTCGAGAAGGTCTTGCCGCGGAAGGTGATGCTGCCTTGCTGCGGCGTGTACACGCCGTTGATGCAGTTGAGCATGCTGCTCTTGCCGGCGCCGTTGGGGCCGATGATGGCGCGCACCTCGTGCTCGCACACGTCGAAGCTGATGTCGGTGAGTGCCTTCACGCCGCCGAAACTCAGCGAGATATTGTTCACCTCGAGGATGACGTCGCCGATCTTGCGGTCAACCATGGTCAGGCCGCCTTCTTCATGACCGGACAGGTCTTGGTTCCGGCATAACTTGCTTCGCAAGTGAGCCTGCACTGAAACGATCTCATCACGCGGCCCTCCGCATGCTGGGATACGTTTTGGCGTCGACGATCGTGATCGTCGCCGACACGCTGCCACTGCGCCCGTCCTCGAATTTCACCGCGGTCTCGATGAACTGTTCCGACTTGCCGCCATACAGCGCGTCCACCAGCACCTGGTATTTCTCGCCGATATAGCCGCGGCGCACCTTGCGCGTGCGCGTGAGCTCGCCGTCGTCGGCGTCGAGCTCCTTGTGCAGCACCAGGAAGCGGCTGATCTGGCTGCCGGCCAGCATGGCGTCGGCCGAGAGGTCGGCGTTGACCTTCTCGACGCATTCGCGAGCCAGCTCCAGCACCTCGGGCTTGGCCGCCAGGTCGGTGTAGCCGGCGTAGGGCAGGTTGCGCTTCTCGGCCCAGTTGCCGACGGCCTCGAAGTCGATGTTGACGAAGGCGCAGACCTTCTCGCGCTGGTCGCCGAAGGCCACCGCCTCCTTGATGAAGGGAAAGAACTTGAGCTTGTTCTCGACATACTTGGGCGCGAACATGGCGCCGTCGCTGGCGCCGCCCATGATGCGGCCGACGTCCTTGGCGCGGTCGATGATCTTCAGGTGCCCGCCGGCGTCCAGGAAGCCGGCATCGCCGGTGTGGTACCAGCCGTCGGCGGTCAGCACCTCGGCCGTGGCGGCCGGGTTCTTGTAGTACTCCTTGAGCAGACCGGCGCTCTTGACCATGACCTCGCCGTTGCCGGCGACGCGGATCTCCACGCCCTCGATCGGCACGCCCACGGTGTCGGCCCGGGCCTCGTTGTCGGGCTGCAGGCAGACGAAGACGGCGGTCTCGGT
Organism: Rubrivivax sp.; assembly: GCA_014859905.1. Taxonomy (GTDB): domain Bacteria; phylum Pseudomonadota; class Gammaproteobacteria; order Burkholderiales; family Burkholderiaceae_C; genus Rubrivivax. The sequence goes on along the minus strand of JACZKT010000267.1, from coordinate 3,064 downwards.
GCTGCCGTAGAGCTGCTTGAGGTTGATGCCGATGGAACGGTAGAAGGTGAAGAGGTCGGGGCCGATGGCCTCGCCCGCCGTGTAGGCCACGCGCACGCGGCTGAAGCCCAGCGTGTTGCGCAGCGGGCCGTAGATGAGCTTGTCGCCCAGCGCATACAGCACGCGGTCGGTGGCAGTGACCGGCTTGCCGTCCATCAGCGCCGGGCCCACGCGCTTGGCCACGTCCATGAAGGTGTGGAAAAGCCACTTCTTGATGCTGCCCGCGTCCTCCATGCGGATCATGACGCTGGTCAGCAGGCCCTCGAAGACGCGGGGCGGCGCGAAGTAGTAGGTCGGCCCGATCTCCTTCAAGTCGATCGTTACCGTCTCGGCCGACTCCGGGCAGTTGACGACGTAGCCACAGGCCAGCCACTGCGCATAACTGAAGATGTTCTGGCCGATCCACGCCGGCGGCAGATAGGCCAGCACCTCTTCGGCGGGGCCGAGCTTGTCGAAGCGGGCGCCGGCGCTGGCGCGATCGAGCAGCGTGAAGTGCGTGTGGACGACACCCTTGGGGTTGCCGGTGGTGCCCGAGGTGAAGAACATCGCGGCCACGTCCTGCGGCTGCGCCCTGGCGACCTCGGCGTCGAAGAAGCCTGCGTGCGCCTTGTCGAACGCCTGCCCGGCTTCGATCAATGCGTCCAGCGCCGCCAGCCCGGGCTCGCTGTAACTGCGCAGCCCGCGCGGGTCGTCGAACCAGATGTGTGCCAGCAGCGGGCAGCTTTCGCGCACTTCCACCATCTTGTCGACCTGCTCCTGGTCCTCGACGATGGCAAAGCGCACCTCGGCGTTGTTGATCGGGAACACGTACTCGGTGGTCGCCGCATCCTGGTACAGCGGCACCGGTACCGCGCCCAGCGACTGCACCGCCAGCATGGTGGCGTACAGCCGCGGCCGGTTCTCGCCCACGACCACGACATGGTCGTCGCGCACCATGCCGGCCTCGTGCAGGCCGCAGGCGATGTGCCGCACCAGCTGCGCCAGTTCGGCCCAGGTGGTGGTCTGCCAGATGCCGTAGACCTTCTCGCGCAATGCCGGCGCCTGGGGGCGCTGGCTGGCGTGGTCCAGCATGAGGCGAGGGAACGTCGTCTGCACCTTGTCGTCTCCTGTGCACAGCGGCCTGCACGGGCCGCGCTCTTCTCTTGCCGCGCATTCTGTGCAAGACTTTGACGCCAGGTTGTCGTTGCGACGACAATTAAGGGTTTTTACTGAGAGGCCTTTCCCCCGCATCCGCCAGCCATGGTGCAGCCAGTCTTTCCAACGGCGTCCCACGCCAGCGCCGTGCGGTCTTCGCGGTCGCGCGCGCCGCTGCCCGAAGAGCTGCGCCAGATCCCGTGGCTCGCCCGGCTGGATGAAGTCGAACGCCAGCGTATCGTCGCCGACCTGCGTGTCGTCGCCGTCGCGCCAGGCGAGCTGGTGTGCCGCGTGGGGCGGCCGGTGACCTACTGGTTCGGTGTCATCGACGGCTTGCTGAAGATGAGCAACGACAGCGCGCTGGGCGTCCCCATCACCTTCACCGGCATGCCCTCGGGCGGCTGGTTCGGGGAAGGCACGGTACTGAAGAACGAGGTCTACCGCTACAACATCCAGGCCCTGCGCAAGAGCACCGTGGCCGGCATCACCACGGCCACCTTCCACTGGCTGCTCGATCGCAGCATCGGCTTCAACCGCTTCGTGATGAACCAGCTCAACGAGCGGCTCGGCCAGTTCATAGGCGCGCGCGAGATCGACCGCCTGACAAGTCCCGACGAACGTGTCGCGCGCAGCCTGGCCGCGCTCTTCCACCCCGTGCTCTACCCGGGCGTGGGCGAGTTGCTGCGCATCACGCAGCAGGAGCTGGGCTACCTGGTGGGGCTGTCGCGGCAGCGTGTCAACGAGGCGCTGCACGCCTTGCAGGAAGCCGGTGTGATCCGCGTCGAGTACGGCGGCGTTCGCGTGCTCGACCTGGAGCACCTGCGCCGCTACCAGCAGCTCGACTGACCCGCTGTCGACCCGTCTTGCCCCCTCTCCCAATCGCGGGCGCGCGAGTGAGTGCACCCGAACGCACCGGGTGCCGCCCGGGTGGGCCGGCGCGCCACGGGCTGGTATGGTCGCGCCATGCGTGACGTGGAGCCGGACTTCTGGCGCAATTTGCGCGAAGAGCTCGCTGCCGGCCGCCACTGGGTCGACCGCAGCGTGGTGCTCGGCTATGCCGCCCTCACCGGCGGGGTGGTGGTCGGCTTCACCCTGCTGTCCGAGGCCGCCAGCCACGGTTTCGAGCAACTGCGTGGTGCCAACATCTGGACGCCGTGGCTGATGCTGGTCTGGACGCCCCTGCTCACGGTGGCGCTGCTGTGGTGGACGCGCCGCTTCGTGCCCGGCGCCACGGGCTCGGGCATCCCGCAGGTGGTGCGTGCGCTCGACGACGAGTTGCCCGAAGTTCAGCGCTCGGTGCTGGTGTCACTGCGCGTGTCGCTACACAAGATCGGTCTCGTGTCTGGCGGGCTGGTGGGCGGGCTGTCGATCGGGCGCGAGGGGCCGACGGTGCAGGTGGGGGCCGGCGTCATGGTGCATGCCCGCCGCTGGCTGTCGCCGCAGTCCGGCATCGACAGCCACGACCTGATGGTGGCTGGCGCCGCGGCCGGCATCGCCGCGGCCTTCAACACGCCGCTGGGCGGTGTGATCTTCGCGCTGGAGCAGCTCTCGCGTCGGCGCAGCATCTCGCACAGCTCGCTGGTCATCGTCAGCATCGTGCTCGCCGGCCTGGTGGCGGTGGCGGTGTTCGGCAACAACTCCTACTTCGGCGAACTGCGCGTGCAGCAGCTGGGCTGGTCGCTGCTCGGCCCGGGCTTGCTGGTCGCCCTGGTGGCGGGGCTGGCCGGGGGCCTGTTCTCGCGCCTGGTGGTGGCGTCGACGCGCGGCCTGCCCGACCGCTTCAGCCGCTGGCGCGCCAGCCATCCGCTGCGCTTTGCCGCCGGCTGCGCGTTTGTCGTGGCGGTGATCGGCCTCGTCACCGGCGGCGCCACGGCCGGCGCCGGCTATGCGC
>JACZKT010000266.1 GCA_014859905.1 Rubrivivax sp. | reverse complement strand
GTGCAGGTGGCGCTCGATTCGCAGCAGTTGCTCGGCCGCGGCGAGCCGCTGCGCCTGGCCCCCGGCATGGCCGTCACCGCCGAAATCCACCAGGGCACGCGCAGCGTGCTCGAGTACCTGCTGTCGCCGATCCAGCGCGTGGCGCAGGAAGCCGGGCGCGAGCGTTGAGCGGACCCCCAGGAGCCCACCATGGCTGTCACTGATCTCGAGTACGCGCAGCTTTCCGGTTACGCCCACTTCGCTGTTCGCAGCAACTCCGGCAACCTGCCCGGGCAGCGCCTGGTGCGTTTGGCAACAGATCCCGAAACGACTGAGAATTCGAATGCCTTCATCGACGTGTATAGAGACGTCGATGAAGGCAATAGCTTCGAGGGTGTGGTGCTGGTGCGCGGCAGCGATGTGGTCATCGCATACGCGGGCACCGATTCAGCCAAAGACTGGGGCCAGGACATAGCGGCCTATAGCGGGACCGCCTCACAGGTGACGTCGGCGGCGCTGCTCTACGGCAAGGCGGTCAAGATTGCCGCCCTTTTGCACATTGCCGAGCCGAACTTCATCTTTACTGGTCACTCGCTGGGCGGCGGACTGGCATCGGTGATGTCGGTGCTGTTTGACAAGCCAGCGATGGTGTTCGACTCGGCGCCGTTCTTAGCACACGTCGGCATCAACGCCTCGGTGCAAAGCGTGCACAACGCCTTTGTCGTCGCCGGCTACCAGGATGCTGCGCTCGACCGCTATGCACTCATGCAGGCGGCCGCGCCTCCCGTTCCCGAACTCCTGCCAACGACCGACCCCGAAGCAATCGCGGCGCAGCAGTTGCTGGTTGCCCAGTGGAAGTTGGCGGTCGAGCCTGTCAGGCTGGAGCTTCTTCGCCGCGCGGCCGGCGTGCGCGGCATGTACAAGAAGGGTGAGTTCATCACCGCCTACTTCACCAACGCCCGCCGAATCAATGGCGACACGATGACGATGATCGACCTCGGCCACGACGTCGGCACCTATTGGCAAGACGGCCCGCTTGGGCGGTCGGAGTGGGACCTGCATACCGGCACGCTGTTCGTCAGCTTGCTGACCGACGAGCGCTTTGCCAAGGTATCGCGGCATCTGTGGCAATTCATTCCCGAGATCTTCAACTCCGATGTAGAGGAGCGCGGCTACAACGATGCCAAGCCGTCATTCCTGGAACATGTCTCATACAGCGCCACGCGCGGCGGCAACTTGCTCCAACGCTTCCTCGACGACGTCGACAAGATCCGGACTAACTTGTCCTGGGCTGATCAGGAGGTGCCTTTCCGCTATGACTTCCTTTCTCCAGTTCCCGAAGACACATACAACGGCAAGGTCATCGTTCAGTCCCTGATTCAGCTCGCCATCAACTACTACTACACATTTGGCGCGAGCGAAGGGAATCCACTTCACTTTCTCGAGCGTCGAGCCGACGGCATGGTGGCAAATGCGAATCTGCTGCGATCAACATTGAGCTCGTCTGCCGAGGGCATCGTGTCGCTGACGCACTACTTCGACCTGCGCGCGACTCTGACCGAACCTGCTGCGCCGGTCCGTGCCCTGCTGCGCGAACGCTTCGATGCCGCCGACGACTGGGTACTCTTCGGCGGCGGCGGAGCCCGGCTCAGCGCACTCGACGGCCGCAGCAGCTTCGTCGCCGGCACCACCTCAGCCGACCAGCTCTTCGGCGGCTCGGCCGACGACGCGCTGTTCGGCGATGCGGGCGACGACGTGCTGCACGGCGAGGGGACGGGCAAGGACCTGCTTGTGGGCGGCCCGGGCAACGACCGCCTGTATGGAAACGAGCTGGACAAGATGTACGGTGGCCAGGGCAAGGACCACTACCTCGTCGATGTCGGCGGCGAGATCGAAGACGCCGATGGCAAAGGCGACGTCCGTTTCAACGGTGTCTTCCTGACCCAGGGCTGGCGCAAGGGCTCGGCCAACATCTACACCGACAATGCCAACGCCGTCACGTACTTCCTGCTCGGCGACACGCTGACCGTCAAGCAGGGCGGGGACAGCACCCCGCTGACCATCCTCAAATGGACCAATGGCGATCTCGGCATCACGCTGCATGACAACGATCCCGACCCCGCCAACCCGCGAACACCCGACATCTTCAAGATGCCGGCGCGCAAGGACCCGCTGATCCTCGACCTCGATGGCGACGGTGTCGAAACCACCGGCCCCAACGACCCCGGTCGCAGCATCTACTTCGACGCCACCGGCGCGGGCATCCCGACGCTCACGGGCTGGGTCCAGGCCGACGACGCCTTCCTGGCGCTGGACCGCAACGGCAACGGCCGCATCGACAACGGGCAGGAGCTGTTCGGCGACGCCACCCCGCTCTCTTTCGGCGGCGCTGCGATCGATGGCTTCGACGCGCTGGCGCAGGAAGACACCAACTCCGACGGTTGGGTCGATGCCGCCGATGCGCGCTTTGCCGACCTGCGCCTGTGGCGCGACCTCGACCAGGACGGCGTGTCGGATGACGGCGAGTTGTTCGCGCTGGCCGACGTGGGCGTTGAAGCCCTGCGCGTGTCCAACACCGGCAATCGCCAGGAGCTGGACAACGGCAACCGCATCGCCGACCTGGGCAGCTTCCGCTGGGCCGACGGCCACAGCGGCAGTACCGCCGTGGTCGGCAATGCCGCCGATGTGGACCTGGCGCAGGACCTGTCGCGCCAGAACCTGCCGCCCATCGTCGTCAGCCCTGACGTGCTGGCGCTGCCGCAGATGTCCGGCCGCGGCCGCGTCTACGACCTCCATTCGGCCGCCACGCTGTCGCCCGAGCTGGCCGCCCAACTCGCCGCTTATGCCACGCTGGACCGCGTCGGCCAGCAGGCCGCCATCGATGGCCTGATCACCACCTGGGCGCGCAGCTCGGACATGACGCCGCTGCGCGAGCGCGGTGATGCGCTGGGCGTGGACGTGGTCTATGAGCAGTTCCAGCGCCCCGGTCATTACTTCTACCCGCGGCCCAACGAGCGCCCGTTTCAGAGCTGGATCGAAGGCGGCACCGCCACCAGCGAGGGCTGGCTGCGCGGCAACTTCGCCGCCCCGGTGTGGGCCAGCTACGTGGACTACTTCGAGTCGCGCATCTTCTCGCTCGAGGCCATGAGCGGCACCTACTTCCAGGTACTGCCCGGTGAGAGCAGCTTCAACGGCTCGCTGCCGGGCACGGTGCGTACCGACGGCGCGGGCGAGAACGTCACCTTGCACGTCACCTGGGACGCCAATCACCTCGGCCTGGCGTTGCAGGGCCGATACGAAAACCTGCGCCAGCAGATCTACGAGACGCTGGCTGAACAGACCCGCCTGGCCGCGGTGCTGGCACCGTTGTCGGACCCGGGCCTGTCCACGGTCGAAGCCTTCGACGCCGTGCAAGCCCTGCTGCGCAGCGCCATTGCCGCCGACCGGATGGCCGGCATCGGCGACCTGATCGACGTCAACGCCATCATGCAAAGGCGCTTCGGCAACGATGCCCGCTGGGGCGGCGCCGAGTTGCTGGCCGACAGCTTGGCCGCGCAGCCGCTGACGCCCGAACTGATCGACCTGCTCAAGTCCTGGCGGGTTTCGGTCGGCGAGGCCGGCGCCGAGTACAGCCAGGGCGCGCCCGGCAGCTACACCTTCGTGCCGCTGAGCAATGCGCTGGCGCAGACCGGTCATGCCCAGGGCGACTGGATGGTCGGCACGCACAGCGCCGACCGCTTCTACGGCGCCGGCGGCGACGACTGGCTGCAGGGCCGCGGCGGCAACGACCAACTGTTCGGTGGCGACGGCAACGACCTCATCGACGGGGGCACCGGCAACGACATCCTGCTCGGCGGTGACGGTGACGACCACTACCGTTTCGCCCGCGGCGACGGCAGCGACCTCATCGTCGACAGCCAGGGCAGCAACACCCTGGTGCTCGGCGCCGGTCTGGCACCGGCCGACCTGGCCTTCAGCCGCCAGGGCAGCGAATTGCAGATCAGCGTCCGTGACAGCGGCGACAGCCTGCGCGTGCAAGGCTTCTTCGACGCCAGCGGCGGTCTGACCGGCAACCTGGCTGGCATCGACTTCGCGAGCGGTGGCTTCATCGATTCGGCCAGCCTGGCCGAACTGGCGGCCCAGGGCGATGGCCGTTCCCAGTCGATCGCCGGCACTTCGTACGCCGATACCATGGACGCCGGCGGCGGCAACGACCAGGTGCACGGCTACGGCGGCGGCGACACCCTGAACGGCGGCGAGGGCCGCGATACCCTGGACGGTGGCGACGGCGACGACCTGCTCCAGGGCGGCGACGACAAGGACTCTCTGCTCGGTGGCGCCGGCAACGACACGCTCGACGGCGGCGCCGGCGCCGACACGCTCGACGGCGGTGCCGGCGACGATGTACTCAGCGGCGGCCGCGGCCGCGACCGACTGATCGGCGGCGCCGGCTACGACCGCTTCGACTTCAATGTCGGCGATGGCGTGGACACCATCGTCGACGCCGGACAGTCCGGCGCGGGCGAAGCCGTGCGCTTCGGCGCCGGTATCGGCAGCGCCCAATTGCGCGCCGCGCGCCAGGGCGACGACCTGGTGCTGCAAGTCGGTGACGGCGCCGACCGTCTGCTGCTCGGCGGCTGGTTCGCCACCGGCGCGGTGCCGATCGACCGTTTCGAATTCGCCGACGGCACGGTGCTGAATGGCCTGCAGCTGCGCAGCCGCCTGGGCGAGATCACCAGCGGCGACGACGTGGTGGTCGGCGGCACGGGTGCCGACGCCCTGCAAGGCGGCGCCGGCAACGACCTGCTCAGCGGCGGCGCCGGCAACGACCTGCTCGTCGGCGGCGAAGGTAGCGACCAGCTGCTCGGCGGCACCGGCAACGACATCCTCGACGGCGGGCCCGGCAACGATGTGCTCAGCGGCGGCGACGGCAGCGACACCATACGCTTCGGCCCGGGCGCTGGCAGTGACACCTGGCTGGGCGTGGACACCAGTGTTGGACGCGTCGACCGGGTGTTGCTTGGCCCGGCCGTGCGCGCGCTCGACGTGCTGCTGTATCGCGCCGGCAATGACCTGCTGCTCACCCTGCGCGGCCGGCCCGATCAGCTGCGCGTGGTCGACCACTTTGCGCCGGCCACGGGGTCGCGCCTGGGTTCGGGCATCAACCGCATCGACTTCAACGA
>JACZKT010000265.1 GCA_014859905.1 Rubrivivax sp. | reverse complement strand
GGGCGCGCCCGGCACCCCCTTCAACCGCCCGCGGGCCCGTCCCGCCAGGGCCGGTGTCCGTCAACCCACTTTCGAGAGTCCCCATGCGAAACATCACCCTGAACCTCGAGCAACGCCTGTACGTCATCGCCACCGATAGTGGCGTGGGCTGTTTCGGCTTCGACAACGCCCGCGATCACGCCCGGCAGATCGCGCAGCGCCTGCAGCGTCCCGACCTGATGCCTGGCGCCGATGAAGTCGGCGCCCTCACGGGCTACGAGAGGTACCTCGCCGCCGTGCGCGCCTGGGGCGAGTCCTCCCAGAGCGACAGCACCTACTTCGACCCCGGCACCGACCCTCGCCTGGCGCGGGTCCTGGAATCCTGCCGCCGCGACGGCCGCAAGGTGCGTCTGGTCCTGGGCAACACCGGCACCGGCGCGAGCTGGCTGGACGAGTTCGACGTGGTCGGCACGATCGGTCGCTCGACCGGCATCCTGAAGGTGCCCCTGCTCGTCGAGCCCGGTGAAGCCGGTGGCACGGCCATCCTCTGTGCCCACGTGCTGGCGCTCATGGACTGGGACACGGGCCTGCCGCTATACCGCCACGACCGCTGGCAGCCGCCCGAGTTGCGCATCCGCGCGAGCGACGACGACCAATGGCCGTGGGCCGTGGTGCTCCACGAGCAGCCCGTGGCGAACTTCGACGACATCGGCAAGGCCGGTGCGTACCTCGCTTTCATGCGGGGTGCGAGTGTAGAACCGCGTGTGTTCCGCTGAGCCGGTCGAGTCGACCTCTCCCGGCGATCGAGACGGCGACTCGCAACCACTGCCAGCCCTCACCCGCAACGCCTCCGGTCCTGCACCGGGGGCGTTGTTCTTTCTGCGAGGACGGGCCGCCTCAGGTCGCGGCCAGCGACTGCACTTCCCGGTCGATCAGCCAGTGCAGGAAGCGCGTGTCATCGGAGCTGCCCCAGTAGTGGGCCTTGCAGCGGCGGACATAGGCCTGCAGATCCGCGACGCTGCGGATGACGCCCGGCTCGATGGCCGTGATGCGGGCCAGCCGCGCCACTTCCGGGCGCGTCAATCGAACCTGGTTTCCAGAGCGCAGCATGGCGGGTCGGCTTCTTGAGAAGTCGCGCATCTTCGCGCAGCCGCGCAGGGCCGTGCGCATCCGTCGAGGCCCGAGGCGAAGAAATTTCTGCAGTGACACTGGGGTGCGTTTGCGGTGTCACTTTTTCGGTCCGTCCCCCACTCGACGCGCTTCGGCCGTGGCCGTCGCGCCACGGGCGCGCACCGCTGGCGCAGTCTGCCGAACTGCCGCCATCCGCCCGATTCACCGTTGACCGACCAAGGCCCCGCCCCTGGCGGCGCTTGCGCGGGCGCTGGCACCACCCCGGTTGAAACCCCGGCGCCGATGGCGCAGACTTGACGTGCTCACACCCACTCCCGACAGGAGTGTTTCCGATGCCGACCCCACCGGCGGCAGCGGCGTCGCAGTCGTTACCTGCCTCGGATGACCACCTGAGCCACCGTGCCGGCCACGTGCGAACGTGCGTCAGCACATCCTTCCCTTGCGGGGACACCAGTCCCCAGCGGGAATGGCGTTCCCGTCTTCCTTTTCGATCGAGAGGAGAACGCCATGAACTTCCACCCCTTGCCCGATGCCTCGCACGCCTCGCGAGAGGACCTGGTGGCCGAGATGCTGGGCCACCTCGGCCCCCGCCCGCACCTCGCTGCGCTCAACGTCAGCGACCGGGAAACCCCGCACGATGACGCGTCGACGCAGCAACTGCTGAAGCGCCGACTCGGTGTCGCCCGCGAGCTGCTGTTGCGCGAGCTGCGCGACCAGATGGCGCAGGGGCCGGTGATGTCCTCGCCGCAGGTCCTGCGCGACTGGCTGCGACTGCAGTGCGCCGGCCTGCAGCACGAGGTCTTCCTCGCGTTGTACCTGGACGCCAACCACCGCCTGATCGCCCACGAAGAGGTGTTCCGCGGCACGCTGACCCAGACCTCTGTGTACCCGCGGGAACTGGTAAAGAGTGCCCTGGCGCGCAACGCCGCCGCGCTGGCCGTGGCCCACAACCACCCGAGCGGTCAGGCCGAGCCGAGCCGCGCGGACGAGTTCCTGACGCAGACGCTGAAATCCGCGCTGGCCTTGGTGGACGTGCGCCTGATCGACCACTTCGTCGTCGCCGGCGACCAGTGCATCAGCTGCGCCGAGCGTGGACTGCTCTGACGCCATGTGCGGCAGCCACGCACTGCACGACACAACCGCGCGGAGCGCGCCGCCCAGGCGGCGCGCCTCCTGCCGATCCAACCTCAACGAAGGATGCCCATGTCGGAGAGAAAACCCCCGACCTGCCCCTGCTGTGCCGGCGACGGCGTGCCCCTGGGCGCGCTCGCACGCCTGCACTGGTTCCGCTGCCGCGACTGCGGCATGACGTTTGCCCGCGCCCGCAGCGCGCAACGCGCGCCATCGGCCGGTGGGCGGACGTCCGAGTCCCCCCAAATTCACAACCTCGCCCGAGGAGGAAGCCACGATGCATACCCTGCCCGTCACCGGCCTGCGACAGCAGGCCGAGATGCTGGCCAGCCTGTCCCTGAAGCATCTGAGTTCGGCGACGCGCAACAAGCTCGCCGATGACGACCTGTCCGTGAACGCCTATCCGACCGACTGCGGTGGATTCGTCTATGTCGGGTCGCCGAAGTACCGAGTGCCGTCCGAGCCCGACCTGGCCATGCTCTTCGAGGTGGCCGAGTCTGCCGGCGTGGCCTGGCTGATGTTCGATCGCGAGGCTGCGGCCATCGAAGGCCTGCCGGTCTTCGAGACCGCGGAGCCCGGACCATGAGCCGCCACCTGGCGACCGCCACCCTCGATGGCCGCACCGTCGAGGTCGTGGCCAGGCTCCCCTACTGGGCCGACCAGGTTCACCGTTGCCAGGGGCTTCTGGATGAGCCCGCTCTGCCGTTGCAGACCCTGCGTATTGTGCATGCGCGGCTCGACGAGGCGACTCTCCCTGGTCCGGGCCATCGACAGCGGGAGGAAGGAATCATGATGACGAAGCAGCCTCCCGGCGGGGTCAAGAGCACGTCGGCGCAGCGATTGCGCGAGGCGCTGGCAACGATGGTTCGACTGCAAGGCAATGGCGCTTCGCCGTCGGCGCTGACCGCCACCACCTTGTGCGAGCTGGCCGGCATCTCCCGCAACGCGCTGTACCGCTACCACCCCGACGTCGTGCAGGCGTTGCGCGCAGCCCAGCAGAAGCACCGTCCTCGACTCGATGGCGACAGGCAGGCAGCACAGCGGCTGCGCCAGGACAATGCCGTCCTGCGCGAACAGATCGCCAAGATGGCAGCGCTGATCGACCACTACTTCGCGGCGTGGCAGGAGACCTGCCTGATGCTGCAGCGGCGCGACCGCGAGCTGGCCGAGTCGCGCCGCGATGCCAAGATGCGCGTGGTATCGATCGCGCCGGAGCACCGCGGTGGCTGACCGTAGCGCGCGCGCCTGTGAACGCCTGAAGTCGCGCCGCCCTGCGTCACGGGTCATCCCGCGACGAGGACTTCCTCCGCAGCCTGCGCCTTCATTGCATCCAGGTCGATCACGGCATCGGCCATCGCGGTCAGCTCCGGCGTCTGCGAGACGAAGTACTCGCGCTCGTAGCCACCCAGGCGCAGCACCTCGCGCTTCATCGCCATGAACATGCGTTTGCGGTCGGGATCGAGCGCACCGTCGGCTTCGTCGCAGAACAGCGTCGAGTACCGGCGCCCCGCGTGCGTCGCCAGGTACAAGGCGATGGCGCGGGTCAGGCAGGCCTCCACCCAGGTCCGTTCGCCGCCGCTCATCAGGCCCATGCTCTTGGCATCGCCGGTGGTGCCGTCGTGGACGACGATGTCGAACCCTTCCTTCTGTTCGCCCTTGCCACTGTCGAGCAACGTGTGGATCGACACCGTGAAGCGGGGTCCGTAGCAGGCCAGTAACAGGTCGTTGGCCAGCCTGGACAAGGCCGGCCCGGCGTCGTCGATCGCCAGCGCGATCAGCCCGTCGTTGCTCATGCAGCGCGCGAACAGGCTCCATTCGGCAAGCTCGTTCTCGACTTTCGCGCCGCGTGCCTGGACCCTCTCGCGGCGGGCGACGAGCGCCGCCGACTGCCTGCCGATTTCCACCTGTGCCTGCGCGTCGCGCGCGGCCTCCAGCAGCGAGCGCTCGGCCGTCGCGAGCGCGCCGCGCGCACCCGTTACCGCCTCGGCAGCGGCCTTGAGCGGACACTCGTCGTAGGCCGCCGGCAGGTCCACCAACAGCCGCTCGATCCGGGCCAGTGCCGCGGCGGATCGCTGCTGCTGCCGCTCCAACTGCTGCGCGATGGCCAGGCGCGAAGCCCCGATCTGCCCGCGCTCGGCTTGCTCCTCGGGGGTGGTCTGCGCGACCGCCATGGACGGCGAACCCAGGGCAGCAAGATCGCGATCGATCTCGGTCAACGTGGCCTTGGCCTGCGCGCACGCCTGCTCCTTCGACGCGAGTACGGCCATGCGGTCGACGCGCTCGCGTGCGGCGCTCTCACGATCCTCTGCCCAGGCCAATGCCTGCGGGGCACCGGCAAGCGTTTCGTGACGCAGGCGCGCCTGGTTCAACTCCCCCTGGGCCTGCTCCTTCTCGCGGGCACAGCGTGCCACCTGGGTCCGTGCGTCGGGCATGAGGGCTTGCGCTTCGCGCGCATCGCCGAGCAGCTTGCAGCGCCCTTGCAGATCGGTGCCCGAACAAGGCACCTCGGCGGTAAGGCCGAAGCGATGGGCAAGCTCCTGCGCCCGAAGCACCGCCTTGCCCGCGTCGCGTTCGATGCCGGCCAGCTTCTGTTCCGCGAGACGGACAGCTCCTTGGCATTGGGTCAGCAACTGGACCTGTTGGCGACCCGCCTGCGTGCGCGCCCGGCGCTGTTCGTGCGCGCGCTGCGCCAGCGCCAGCCGCCGGACCGACCGGCCGACCGCATCGGCCTGGCCGAGCACCTCCAGGCAGCGGCGTCGCGACTGCATCAGCGACTGCCGCCGCGCCTGCTCCTGCTGCTGGCGCGCGCCGATGCGCTGCTCCAGACGTTCCAGCCGCTGCACCTCCGCGAGGTCCTGGGCCTGCAGTGCCTCTGCCGACTGACGGGTCGCGTCGAGCTCGGCCTGCCGTTCGGTAGTCAACTGGGCACGTCGCGCCTCGATCGCGCGGGACTGTTCGCGCTCGGCCGTCAAGCGGGCGTGCCGCTCGAGCGCCTCGTCCAGCCTGGTCTGGGCTGCCCGCCTGGCGCCTTCGGCACCGGCCACCCTCGAATCCGCCCCGTCGAGCCTTTGTCTGGCGGCCTCGACTGCAGCGATCTCGTCGGCCAGGCTGGACTGCTCCTGCCGGATCGCGACCAGCCCCGCCCTCAGCAGGCGTGCGACTTCGGCGGCCTTCTGGCCGATGGCGCGAATCTCTTCCTGGCCCAGCAGATCGGCCAGCAGCGTCTTGATCTCGCCATTGCGGTAGGTGTTGAGCTGGCGCTTGCCCTGGGAGGCAAATACCGACGTGAAGAAGGTATCCGGGCTGCCGCAGATGCACTCGACGCAGCGGGTGTACGACTCGACGCGTCCGTCGGATACCGTGCCGTCGTCGACACGCACGGGTCGCCATTGCCCATCGTCGTCCAGTCCGAGCAGGAATGCCTCGGTCTTGCGCCGGCCACTCATCCGGATGACGATTTGCGATCGGTAGCAGCGGCCTTCGTGCGTCCAGGTCAGGTCCTTGACGCTCTCGGGGAGGTAGACGTGGTCGTAGAACGTGAAGCCGCCAGGCCCCGCCGTTGCCGCCCTGCTGGGAAGCAGGTTGTAGGGCGTGAGGTTGTCCATGATCGTCGTCTTGCCGCTGCCGTTGGCACCGGCGATGGCGATCAACTCGGCACCGTCGGCGAGCCTTTCGAGATCCAGCGTGATCTCTTCCAGGCCCAGACCATCGCGGATTCCGCGGAAGCCCTTGAGGGTCAGCTTCAGAGGTTGCATGGGAAGTTCCGATGGAGAAGACCAGACCAGTCTCCCCCGCGGCCGTGAGGTGTCAACCCACGGGGCGGCACGCCAAGACATCCTCCCTGTGCGGCCTGCATCGGCGCACAGGATGGAGAACCGGCTGGCCCGGCCGTAGAATACAGAAATCTGTATCCGCTACCCGCTCGAGGAACGCCCATGAAGACCACGCTCGACCTGAACGACGTGTTGCTGACCAAGGCCAAGTCGCTTGCCGCGCAGCAGCGCACGAGCCTGACCCGCCTGATCGAAGAAGGTCTGCAACTGCGCCTGCGCGCACAGCAGGTGCGCGCCAAGCCCGTGCGCCTGCCCGTCTACCGCGGCAAGGGCGGACTGGCTCCAGGACTCAGCGGGCTGAACAACAAGGCCATGCTCGACGCTGCTGATCAGGACGCATGAATCATGACGCCCGACGTCAACGTCCTGGTCGCTGCGTCCCGTAGCGACCATCCGCACCACGCCGCCGCTCGTGCCTGGCTGGAGCAAGCCCTCGTCGACGCGAACCAGGGCGCGGCGCTCAAGCTGCAACCCATGGTGATCGCGAGCTTCCTGCGGCTGGTGACGCACCCGAAGATCTTCGTTCACCCGACCCCCGTGTCCGAGGCCTTGCGCTTCGTCGACGCGCTGCTGGCCGCACCGAGCGTGGAGCGCCCCGAATTGGGCGCCGAATGGCCCGTGCTGCGCAAGCTGTGCATCGACCACTCGCTCGCCGCCAATGACATCCCCGACGCATGGCTCGCGGCTGCAGCCATTCACCAGGGTGAACACGTGGCAGGTTTCGACAGCGACTTCAAGCGCCTGCTTCCGAGAGCTCAGTTCACCCTGTTGTCTGCGTAATCGGCCCTCTTGATCAAGCAACGCCCAAGACCTCGACGCCTCGCGGCTCAGCGCATCCTCCGAAGCATCTCGCTCGCCCAATCCGCCCACTTGGGACAGAACTGGGCCAGGAATGCGTCGAGCCGCGGTAGCGTCGCGTGGCTGGGGAGACGTTTGCGCCAGTTCAACAGTTCGGCGCCGAACTGTTCCTCGACCGAGTCGGCGGCTTCATCGCGGAATGGCGTTGCCGGCGCAATGCCGAAGTCGTAGAGGCCACGGAGGATGCCGCGGAACAAGCCATCGGCCTGCACGTGCATACCCAAGCCGACAAGATGTTCGACTTCGTCGGCGTAGGGCTCAAGCGCCTTTTCGATCATCTCGGCGGCCACCTCACCGGGGTCCGAATAGCCATCGTGCCGGCGCCCGGCGTGGTCCCACACGTCCTCGACACGCAACGATTCCAATTCGGCCAGGACGTCCGCCGCCACATCGCCCGCATCGACCGCGCTGAGCAGGTCTTTGGCCATGGACTCGATGACCTTGGCCCACTCCGGATCGCGATCGGCAAGCCTGCGCAGGATGACGAGCGCGTCGTCGCCGCGCAGCGCTTGCAGGATGGTGTCGAGGTCCAGGCTGCCTTCTGCCGGCGGGCCACGTCGAGTCTTGCTTGCCATCGCTGAGCCCATTGCGCAACGCTCAAATCTCGTCGCTGAGGTCGTGCATTTCGAGCTTGAATTGGAAGCCTGTGTAGGTCGCCACCATGCGTCCGAACTCGTTCCAGGAGATGTTGCGGCCGTCGATCACGACCACGGGCATATCGGTTTCGCCCTCGGGGTCGCTCTCGATTCTGGCGCGAACGATGCCAGGGTCGCCGATTTGCAGCCCATGCCTGCCCTCTTCGAGGTGCGAATTGGCAAGGCCTCGGCGCATCTTGGTGACGAGCCGAGCGAGCAATTCGAACAGATCCCCTTCCTCATCCCCGATGACTTTGAAGCAATAGCCCTCGGACTGGTCTTCGTTGAACTCGATCGCATCGATCGTGACGCCGGCAGCGAACAAGTGGGTGCGGAACTGGAAAACATGCTCGCGGCCATGGGCGTCGCTCATGGTCAACGGTTCGAAATCGATGTGCTCGAAGTCGACCAGTCCACCGCGGCGGGCAGCCTCGAGATTGAAGCAGCGGCCGCACAGCAGGCGTGAGGGTCCACCGTCACTGCTGCCATAGAGGACTGAATCGAACGGGCGCGGCGCAACACCGCAGGACTCGCAGGAGTTGGGGGTCTTTTCGGGCATTCGGGGCTCCAGTCGTTTTCGAACCTACGCGGCGAACAGCGCCAGCCAGCATCCGCAGCGGGTCGCCGCAACCATTGTCGATGGACGCGGGCATCAGCGCCTGATAGCGGGGACGAGCTGGCAGCTGGAGTGGCATCTGTGGGTCGGGAGCGCCCCGGTTCGCCGGTCGGATTGGCGGACCTCGAAGCCGTCATCCAAGTGCGCCTCGGTGAATCAGGCCTTGCGGGGCCATCTCCATCTGAAAATGACCGCACAAACGGTGACAGACTCCCTACGTTGACACGTCGAAATCAACATAAAGGATGCAGGTTGTCCATCACGGTGGACTTGCCGCGGCCGTTGGCGCCGGCAATGGCCACCAGCGCGGCCCCGTCGGCCAACCGCTCCAGGTCCAGGGTCAGTTCGTCGAGCCCGAGGCCGTCGCGGATGCCCCGGAAGCCCCGGAGCGTCAGTGAAAGAGGTTGCATGGGATGACTCCGGCGCCGCCGTGCGGCGCGGTGGGTGTGGCCAGTAGCGGAGCAGCCTTGGTGCCGACCTGGCGTCCCTTCAGGCCGCCTCGAAGAGGTCCAGTCTCGGCCCCGTCACGACCGGATCAAGGTCGCCCAGCGCGTCAGCACTCGGGTGCGCCGCGCTGCCATCGGGCGTCGCCAGCACCGCCGCGACGATGTCCTCCGGTTCGGCGGTCGTCGCCCGCTCCAGGCACTCCAGCAGCGGCGCGGCGTTGACCTCCGTGGCGCTGGCCCAGGCCCGCACCTTGTCGGCAAGGCTGACGAGTTGCGAGATGCCGGGCGCACGGGTACGCACCACCGGCACGATCCGCCCTTCGAGCTGGACATCGGCAGCGCCGGCCAGGGCGCGCTCGATGGCACCGCGGTCCACCTCGTGCCGATCCTCGTCGGCCACGGTCCACCGAACCCGTACGCTGACCCCGGCCAGTTCCTGGGCGCAAACGGCCTCCCGCAACTGGTCCAGATCGGGGCGGCCCTCGAACACGATGTCCAAGGTCCGCCGCGCGGGCGTCGGCTCGAACTGGCAGTCCACACCCGCCGGCCCAACGTCCCACAGCAGGAACCCCTTGTCGCCCTGCTCCCCGTGGTGGAAACGGCCGATGGACCCGGCGTAGGCGATGCACTGGCGCCGGTCGCTCTCCCCCTGCGTCCAGGCCTGGCGCCGGTGGATGTGGCCGAGCAGAAAGGCCTGTGCGCCGACGCTGAAGAGCGCGCCGGTGGTGAACTCGTGGTCGAACCCGGCCATGGGCACGCCATGCTCCGTCACGCAGCCGAAGACGGTCCCGTGCGACACCGCGAGCGTCGGCACGCCAGCCGCGCGGGCCTGGCTGTGGATGCCGGCGTAGCCCTGAAGCAGCAGGGCCAGTTGTTCGCCCTGGGCCTGACCGGCCGCCGTGGCGCCGACCGAGGCCGCCACGGCAGCCTTGTTGATCGAGGGGATGCAGGTGAACAGCGCCCGCGCGCCGGGAGGAACCTCGGTGAAACGCGGGCCCTCGGACGGCAGCCACAGGTCCGCGGCAGGAGCAGCAGCCCCCGGCCTGTCCGGTGGCGACGGCTTCGCCATCAATGCGACCTGACCGATCCGGTCCGCCACGAAGACCCGATGCCGGCTGCCCAGCATGCTGAACACCGACAGCGTGCCCGGCGGCTCGTGCGACCACGTGCCCTGCAGCATCAGCACCGGGCAATGGTCGGCCAGACGGTGCACCTGCGCCAGCAGCCGCAGCGCTGCCGGCGCATGCAGGTCCAGCGCATGATCGGTGGCATCCCCGGAGAGTACGGCGACGTCGACATCGAGTTCGATGGCGCGGTCCACCGCCGCCGCGAAGCAGCGGTCGGCCTCCGCGAGATGGCGCGGGCCGTAGTGCAGGTCGGACAGGTGCGCCACGCGCACCTGACGCGACTCAAGGCCCGGCCCATGTCCTTGCCCATGTCCATCAGCGCGGCCCTGAACCCCCATGCGGTGCGCGCCGGTTCCGCCCTGGGGGTGACCCTGCCGGCTCACGATGCCACCTGCTGCAGTTCGGCGTTGACCTTGTCGACGTAACCCTGGGGATCGTTCCGAAAGCGCTCCAGTTCGCCCCAGGCACGCTGCCGACCCTGCGGGTTGAGCTTCCAGCCGGGGCCCCAGCGCTGGGCCGCATAGCTCAGCCAGGTCTGTGCAGGCACGCCCATGGTCGCCAGTTGCCCCAGCACATGCTCCAGGGTGGGCGGCACCTCACCGGCGCGCGGATCACCCACAGCCGCCGCAGCTTCGACGACAGGCTCAGGCCCGTGCCCCGGCGCCGACGAAGCCCTTCCAGGCTGGCCCTGGAGCACCCGGGACGCGACGTCGGCCTGCAGGAGCACCGTGTCCTGATCGTCCTGCTCGCGCATCAGCGTCGCCACGTCGACCGGCGCCTCCAGCTCGATGATCCATTGGGGCACCCTGGCAGGCCGCCCGTGGTCATCGATGTGCGCCACCTCCATCAGCCGCTTCGTCAGGTAGAAGGGCGTGCCCTGGCGGTCCAGGAATCCGGCGAGCCGGCCGCCCCGCAGGAACGCCACGGTTTCGAAGGTGCGGATGGCCGCATTCATCGCGTAGAAGCTGCGCGTGTGCAGTTCGAAGGCGCTGATCGAGCGGATGCCGGGAATGAAGAAGAGAAAGCGCCCGCTGAGGTTGCACTGGCGCTGCTGGTATTCCGGGCAGGACTCCGGCTGGCAGAGCCCCCCGTTGTCCTCGCGCGGGATCACCTTGCGACCGCCGAACAGGCGCACCGTGCGGCGCCCGGTTGTGTCCACCTGCACCGGCGCGTGCGTCATGCAGTGACGCAATCGCCCATCGGCCGAATACTCGGACCAGAAACGCTTGTCCTGCGCGCTCCAGGCAGCCAGCTCGTGCGGCATCACGCTCTGCCAGCGATCGGTCGGGAACACCACCGGGAAACGGTAGAGGCGCCGGCCCTCGCCGCGGTCCTCCCCGTAGAGGTCGAGGATCTGCGTCGCCAGTTCCGGGTTCGGGAAGTCCTGCGCGCGGACGGTGAACCACGCCACGTTGCGCGGAACGAGTGGGGTCTTGAGGTCGGGGCAGGCGTCGGCCAGGGCGCGCTCGATCTGATCGAAGGATTGCCCCTGGGCCAGGCCTTGCTCGTAGATCGCTTGCGCTCGCGGCACCTCGGCGGCGCGGCGCGTGAGCACCTTGATGCCTGCGCGGATCTTGCCGCCGGTGGGCAGGCGGGTTGCGCCCTGCCCCAGCAGGGTCGGCGCAACGGAGGGCCCGCCGTGCAGCACGATGGCAGGCCGGGGATCGGGGGATGGAGACGAGGCCATCGGCGTTCCTCGGTAAACGTCGGGACATTCCGACGAACCATCGTCTCGCCGAGATAAGACGTTTCAACCCCGTCGTAGCGACCGCCGGACCGATCCGCCTCCTACGGCTGCTTCGCGTCAATGCGGTCGCTCATCCCGCAGTGGCCTGCACCTGCTCGCGACCCATTGGAGTCGGCCGCGGTTTTCAGGCCGAGCGGCCGCTCCGCTCGGGAACCGTTCCTTCGCCGATCATGTCGAGAAATCGGAGCCCTGCGACAGCGGTCGTTCGCGGGGGGCAACCGCCGACCGGGACACGATCGCGGCCGAGCGGCTGCCAACGAGGGTTTCGACCTGACGCTGCCGACCCCTATGCGCAGGACGCAACTGGGTGCAGATGGTCGGGGAGCGGGTGGTGAATCTCCAGGCGCGGCGCAGTCCTTCGGTCCAATGCCAGCTCTCCTTGCTGTTCAGTCCTGGGTCCAGGGCAGGCCATGAAAGCGCCAGCCGTTGAAGTGACCCCGCTGCAGGGCGCCGTCGTGGTCGCCCTCGAAGCCTTCCAGGATGTTGAAGACCTGCGTGAAGCCGGCCCTGGCCGCCGCTTCGGCCGCCAGCGCCGAGCGCTTGCCGCTGCGGCACAGCAGCAGCACGAGGCGGTGCTTGCCACCCACCTTGGCTTCGAGTTTCTTGTCGAAGCGCGGCTTGCGCGTGAGCGCCGTGCCGGTGTCCCAGGTGACGTGCACGCTACCAGGAACCTGGCCGACGAAGTGCCTCTCTTCGGTACTGCGCACATCCACCAGCAGCGCCTGCCCGCTCTGCACCATGGCCCAAGCCTGCAGCGGCGGCACCGCGCCGGCATAGGGCAGACCCGCACTGGCGGCGCTATCGCGGGGCCGCTGCAAGGCTGGCGCTACGCTGGTCGGCTTCGGCAAGTTCGGCGGACATGGGTCTTCCTCGGGTCACGGGCGAGGTTGGCGACAGGGGTTGGCGACGGAGGACCCTGGATGCCCTTGTCCGAGGCTGCGCGCTGGGCGACACGCTGGGGCTGCCCGCTCATCAACCGAGGCGCGGCCGGCCACATCAGCGCCGAGTTCGGACATGGGCCGCTTCCGCTGGCGGAGCAGTGGCTGCGCATCAACGAGTGCCGACTGGATGGCGCCGAGGCGCCTGTTTCGCTGGCCGCATGAGCAGACTCGAAATCATTCGTTTGCCAGTCGGCGCGTGATTCCTAGCATCCGCCCACGTCCACTCACCAACCTTCGACCAAACCTATGAAACCTGCTCTTCACGACCGACTCGCCGCCTACGGCCGACGCACCGCAGTGCTGTTGGCTGCCACCGCGGCGGCCACGCTGTTGGCGCCCGCTGCCTGGGCGCAAAAGGACATCACGCTGCTCAACGTGAGCTATGACCCCACGCGCGAGCTCTACCAGGACTTCAACAAGTCCTTCGCCGCACACTGGAAGCAGAAGACCGGCGACAACGTCACCGTCAAGCAGTCGCACGGCGGCGCGGCCAAGCAGGCGCGCGCGGTGATCGACGGCCTGGAAGCCGACGTCGTGACGCTGGCCCTGGCCTACGACATCGACGAGATCGCCGCCAAGGCCAAGCTGTTCCCGGCCGAGTGGCAGAACCGCCTGCCGCTGAACAGCAGCCCCTACACGTCCACCATCGTGCTGCTGGTGCGCAAGGGCAACCCCAAAGGCATCAAGGACTGGGACGACCTGGCCCGGCCCGGCGTGTCGGTGATCACCCCCAACCCCAAGACTTCGGGCGGGGCGCGCTGGAACTACCTCGCCGCCTGGGGCTACTCGCTCAAGAAGACCGGTGGTGACCAGGCCAAGGCGCAGGAGTTCGTGCGCCAGATCTATGCCAACGTGCCCGTGCTCGACTCGGGCGCACGCGGTTCCACCACCACGTTCGTCGAGCGTGGCATCGGCGACGTCTTCATTTCGTGGGAGAACGAGGCCTTCCTCGCCTTGAAGGAACTGGGCCCGGACAAGTTCGAGATCATCGTGCCGTCGATCAGCATCCTGGCCGAGCCGCCCGTGACGCTGGTGGACAAGGTGGTGGACAAGCGCGGCACCCGTGCCGTGGCCCAGGCCTATCTCGACTACTTGTATGCCCCGGAAGGTCAGGATCTCGCCGGCAAGCACTACTACCGCCCGACCGACCCCAGGGTGGCCGCCAAGTACGCAGCGCAGTTCCCCAAGGTCAAGCTGTTCAGGATCGACGAGGTGTTCGGTGGCTGGGCCAAGGCGCAGAAGGACCACTTCGCCGACGACGGCACTTTCGACAAGATCTATAGCGCCAAGTGATCGACCAGGCGCCGCTGCGCCTGCCGACCATGCAAGAGGCGAGGCCACAACCTCGCCTCATTCGTTTTCCGCATCAGTAGCAACGATTTGCTTCGTTGCTGCGCTGCAGCGTGGCTCCTAGAGTCGCGCCCTGACTCTGCCAACCTGGAGATCCCTTTGTCCCTGACCCGCCGTCGCGTCCTTTCCCTGCTGCCTGCCCTGGCCACCATGGTGTCCTTGCCCGCCCTGCTGACGGCTGGTCCTGCGCACGCCGCCGGGCCCAGCCTGTTGAACGTGAGCTACGACGTCAGCCGCGAGTTCTACAAGGAATTCAACGTCGCCTTCGCCGCGCGTTGGAAGAAGACCACCGGCGAAGACGTGACGCTGAAGCAGAGCCACGGCGGCAGCAGCCGTCAGGCGCGCAGCGTCGCCGACGGGCTGGAGGCCGACGTCATCACGATGAACCAGCACAACGACATCGATGTGCTGCACACGCGAGGCAAGCTGGTGCCGGCGGACTGGGCCAAGCGACTGCCGTACAACGCCTCGCCCACCACATCGATCAGCGTGATCCTGGTGCGCAAGGACAACCCGAAGAACATCCGCGACTGGACCGACCTCGGCCGCCCGGGCCTGAGCGTGATCATTCCCAACCCCAAGACCAGCGGCAACGGCCGCTATACCTACCTGGCGGCCTGGGGTGCAGCCGTCACGGGCGGCGTGAATGCCGACGCAGCCAAGGCGCTGGTGACACGCATCTTTGCCAACGTTCCCGTGCTCGACGGCGGCGGCCGCGGCGCCACCACCACCTTCGCACAGCGCAGCCTGGGCGATGCGCTCGTCACCTTCGAGAGCGAGGTGCCGCTGATCGTGCGCGAGTTCGGCGACAACTTCGAGGTCGTTTATCCGGGCCGCACCATCCTGGCCGAGAACCCGGTGAGTGTGGTCGACCGCGTGGTGGACAAGAGGGGCACGCGCAAGCTGGCCGACGCCGGGCAGGAGATCGCCGCCAGGTTCAATCTGCGCCCGCGCTCACCGAAGGTGCTGGCCAAGTACGCCAAGGCCTTCCCGAAGGTCGACACCTTCACTGTCGACGAGGTGTTCGGCGGCTGGCCCCAGGCGCAAAGGGACCACTTCAACGACGGTGCGCTGTACGACCAGGTGATCGCGGCGGCCAAGGCCCGCTGATGTCGACCCCCAGCCTTGTCGCTGCGCGCCTTCGGCACCCCCCGGGGGGCTGCGCCGCCTTGGGACCGCCCGGCGGCGGCGCGCCGCGACACCGCACCACTTGAGACCATAGGATGTTCCTGCGCAAGACGCTGCTCAAGCGCCACAGCGTGCTGCCCGGTTTCGATCTGGCGCTGGGCTTCGCGCTGCTCTACATCAGCCTGATCGTGCTGATCCCGCTGTCGGCGGCGTTCCTGAAGACCTTCACGCTGAGCTGGCAGGAGTTCCTGGACGCCACCACCACGCCACGCGTGATGGCTTCGTACCGGCTCACCTTCGGCGCCAGCTTCCTGGCAGCGCTGCTGAATGCCGTGTTCGGCCTCGTCGTGGCCTGGGTGCTGGTGCGCTACACCTTCCCCTTCAAGCGGGTGGTCGACGCGCTGGTGGACTTGCCCTTCGCGTTGCCGACTGCGGTGGCCGGCATCGCACTGACGGCGCTCTATGCGCAGAACGGCCTCATCGGCCAGTGGCTGCCCTTCAAGGTGAGCTTCACTCCCATCGGTGTGTGGGTGGCGTTGGTCTTCATCGGCCTGCCCTTCGTCGTGCGCACGGTGCAGCCGGTGCTGGAAGACGTCAATCGTGAACTCGAGGAAGCCGCAGCGACGCTGGGCGCCAACCGCTGGCAGACCTTTGGCAAGGTGATCTTCCCGATCGTCATGCCGGCGCTGCTGACCGGTTTTGCCCTCGCTTTCGCTCGGGCGCTGGGTGAATACGGATCGGTGATCTTCATCGCCGGCAACATGCCGATGATCAGCGAAATCACGCCGCTGCTGATCATCACCAAGCTCGAGCAGTACGACTATGCCGGCGCCACCGCGATTGCGGTCGTCATGCTGGTGGCTGCGTTTGCGCTGCTGCTGCTCATCAACCTGCTGCAGTCCTGGGCGCGCAGGCGGCAAGGAGGCCTGGCATGAACACCGTGGCCTTGCCGGCGCCTGCCGCTGCCGGCAGCGCGCCACGCCGCATCCGTGCGGCCACGGCCGAGGCACCCTGGGTGCGGGCGCTGCTCATCGGCCTGGCCCTGGGCTTCATGACGCTGTTCCTGTTCATCCCTCTGGTGACGGTGTTCTATGAAGCCTTGAAGAAGGGCCTGGCCGTCTACTTGGCAGCCATCACCGAGCCCGACGCGGTCTCGGCCATCAAGCTCACGCTCATCGCCGCCGGCAT
Source organism: Rubrivivax sp. (assembly GCA_014859905.1). Classification (GTDB taxonomy): domain Bacteria; phylum Pseudomonadota; class Gammaproteobacteria; order Burkholderiales; family Burkholderiaceae_C; genus Rubrivivax. The sequence goes on along the minus strand of JACZKT010000265.1, from coordinate 9,011 downwards.
CAGCGTGCCGTTGAACCTGATCTTCGGCGTGGCGGCGGCCTGGGCCATCGCCAAGTTCGAGTTCCACGGCAAGAACGTGCTGCTGACCTTGATCGACCTGCCGTTCTCCGTCAGCCCCGTGATCGCCGGCCTGATCTACGTGCTGGTGTTCGGGCTGCAGGGCTGGTTCGGCAGCTGGTTCATCGACAACGACCTGAAGATCATCTTCGCCGTGCCCGGCATCGTGCTCGCCACCGTGTTCGTGACCTTCCCCTTCGTGGCGCGCGAGCTGATTCCGCTGATGCAGGCGCAGGGCATCGAACAGGAAGAGGCCGCGCGTGTGCTGGGCGCCAACGGCTGGCAGATGTTCCGGCGCGTGACGCTGCCCAACGTGAAGTGGGCCTTGCTGTACGGCGTGATCCTGTGCAATGCGAGGGCGATGGGCGAATTCGGCGCGGTCAGCGTGGTCAGCGGCCACATCCGCGGCCAGACCAACACCATGCCGCTGCACATCGAGATCGTCTACAACGAATACCAGTTCGCCGCCGCCTTCGCGGTGGCCTCGCTGCTGGCGCTGGTGACGCTGGTGCTGAAGTATCTGGTCGAGCAGCGCGTCAAGCATCAGTTGCGCGGCGACGGCGAACGTCCGGAGTGAGCCATGAGCATTGAAGTCAGAAACCTCAACAAGGCCTTTGGCAAGACCGTCGTCTGCGACAACCTGAGCCTGGACATTCCCGACGGAGAACTGGTGGCGCTGCTGGGGCCCTCGGGCTCGGGCAAGACGACGCTGCTGCGTATCATGGCCGGCCTGGAAGTGCCCGACTCGGGCAGCGTGCTGTTCCATGGCGAGGACGCCACCGACACCGACGTGCGCGACCGCAACGTCGGCTTCGTGTTCCAGCACTACGCGCTGTTCGGCCACATGACGATCTTCGAGAACGTGGCCTTCGGCCTGCGTGTGCGGCCGAAGACCACGCGTCCGAACGAAGCCGAGATCAAGAAGAAGGTGATGCAGCTGCTCGAGTTGGTGCAACTGGACTGGCTGGCCGACCGCTACCCGCACCAGCTCAGCGGCGGCCAGCGCCAGCGCATCGCCCTGGCGCGTGCGCTCGCGGTGGAGCCCAAGGTGTTGCTGCTGGACGAGCCCTTCGGCGCACTCGACGCCAAGGTGCGCAAGGAGCTGCGCCGCTGGCTGCGCCGGCTGCACGACGAGGTGCATGTCACCAGCGTCTTCGTCACGCACGACCAGGAGGAAGCCATGGAAGTGGCCGACCGCATCGTGGTCATGAACGAAGGCCGGATCGAACAGGTGGGCACGCCCGACCAGGTCTACGACCACCCCGCCAGCCCGTTCGTGCTGCAGTTCCTGGGCGACGTGAACCTGTTCCACGGCCGCACCGAGCACGCACCCGGCGGCGCCACGACGGGCAGCGACGTCGTCTACGTGCGCCCGCACGAGCTGGAGATCCTGGCCGAGGCCGCGCCCGAGGCCTGGGCCGCCACGCTGTCGCAGACCCTGACCGTGGGTGCACACACGCGCATCGAGTTCAAGCGCGACGGCGACGAGGGCTACCTGGACGTCGAACTGCTGCGCAGCGAATACAACGCGCTGCGCGACCGCCTGAAGTTGCAGCGCGGCAGCCGCGTCTATCTGCGGCCGCGCAAGGTGACGCGCTTCGAGGTCACGACGGCTTCCTGAGCGCTCATTCCCGGCTCCCTGCGGTTGCCGGGCCGGCCCCGTGATCCGGCATCAACACGGCGTCGCGGACGCCGATCAAGGTGAATCGGTGTCGTCGCCCGGGGCTCCCGCCACCGCGATCTGAACCACCTCGCGCGTCAGCGTCGGCGCGAAGGTGTGGATGAAGTCGTACACGTAGCCGCGCAGGTAGGCGCCGCGCTTGATGGCCACGCGCGTGGTGTTGGTGGCAAACAGATGCCGGGCATCCAACGCCACCAGGTGGGTGTCGCGCACCTCGTCGAAGGCCACCGAGGCGATGACACCGACACCGATGCCCAGATCGACGTAGGTCTTGATGACGTCGGCGTCCATCGCCTGCAGCACGATGTCGGCTTGCAGGCCTTCACGGCGGAAGGCCTCGTCGATGTGGCTGCGGCCGGTGTAGCCGGTTTCGTACGTGATGAGCGGGAACTGCGCCAGCCGGTTCAGCGTCAGCAGCTTGCCCGCGACCGCTTCCTGCGCCAGTGGATGGCTGGGTGGCACCACGACGACGTGGGTCCAGCGATAGCAGGGCAGCGTGACCAGCTCCGGGTAGTCTGCCAAGGCCTCGGTGGCGACCCCCATGTCGGCGTGGCCATCGAGCACGAGCTGGGCGATCTGCCGCGGCGAGCCTTGCTGCAGGTGCAGAGTCACGTGCGGGTGCGAGCTTCGAAAGTCCCGCACCGCCGTCGGCAATGCGTAACGCGCCTGCGTGTGCGTCGCCGCCACGGTCAGCAGGCCGTGGTCCGAGCTCGCGAAGTCTTCGCCAGCGCCCTTGAGGTTGTCGGCTTCCTGCAGCAGGCGCTCGATGATCGGCAGCATGACTTCGCCGGGCGGCGTCAGGCCCAGGAAGCGCCGGCCCGCGCGCACGAACAGCTCGACCCCGAGTTCGTCCTCCAGCTCCTTGAGCTGCCGGCTGACGCCCGGCTGCGAGGTGTGCAGGGCCTCGGCGACGAGGGTGAGGTTGAAACCCTGGCGAACGGTCTCACGCACGGAGCGCAGTTGCTGGAAATTCATGTCGTTGATCGGTCGTCATGCGGGATTCGCAAGTGTCGGCACGAACGAGCACGATCGGCAACGAACAACGTGTTTTGAGCTTATGCGGATTCCGTGCACATCGGGAGCATTGCAGGTGCCGTCACGCCGCGTCGACGCGAAAGGCGGTTCCTCATTCCGGCGGCGAATAAGCAGAGAAGAAAACAGTTGTTCGTGTCTTCGTCCTGATCTCCTAGAGTGCGGCGCTTCGCAGGAGTAATCCTGCCGTCCATGCCCGAAGGGAGTCGCGGGCGGCGTCCGTTGGCGTCGCGCTGCACTGCGCCAAGATGTACCGCTACACCGACTTCGACCGCCAGTTCGTGCGTGCCCGTGCGGCGCAGTTCCGCGACCAGCTCGAGCGCCACCTGGCCGGTCGCCTGAGCGACGACGAATTCCGCCCGCTGCGCCTGCAGAACGGCTGGTACGTGCAGCGCCATGCGCCGATGCTGCGCGTGGCCGTGCCCTACGGCGTCATCGGCAGTCGCCAGCTGCGCCTGCTGGCCGGAATTGCCAGGACGCACGATCGCGGCTACGCGCACTTCTCGACCCGCCAGAACGTGCAGTTCAACTGGATTCCCCTGCCCCAGGCGGCCGACGTGATGGACAAGCTGGCCGAGGTGGACATGCACGGCATCCAGACCAGCGGCAACTGCATCCGCAACATCACCACCGACGCGCTGGCCGGCGTGGCCGCCGACGAGCAGGTGGATCCGCGGCCGTACTGCGAGCTGCTGCGCCAATGGAGCACGCTGCATCCCGAGTTCACGTTCCTGCCGCGCAAGTTCAAGATCGCCGTGTCGGGCGCCGCAGAAGACCGTGCCGCGACGGCCTGGCACGACATCGGCCTGCTGCTGCGCAGGAACGAATCGGGCGCGGTCGGCTTCAAGGTACTGGTGGGCGGCGGCATGGGCCGCACGCCGATCATCGGCCGCACGGTCTGCGAGTTCGTTCCCTGGCAGCAGATCCTCGTGTACGTCGAGGCCATCGTTCGCGTCTATAACCGCTACGGTCGGCGCGACAACGCCTACAAGGCGCGCATCAAGATCCTCGTCAAGGCCGAAGGGCGGCGCTTCTTCGATGCCGTCAACGAAGAGTTCCGGCATATCCTGACGCGGGACGTCGAAGGCTCGGCGCCCCTGCTGGCGCAGGAGGCCTACGACCGCGTGGCTGCAGGCTTCGCCCTTCCCGCGGCGGTGCAGCCGCTAGCCGAAGTGTCCGGACCGCCCGCCGACGCGTCGCTGACCTACCGGCGCTGGTGGCAGCGCAGCGTGCACGCGCACCGGGTGGCCGGCTACCGCGCCGCCACGCTGTCGGTCAAGAGGCCCGGGCAGGCGCCGGGAGACGTCACCGACGAGCAGATGGAGCGCGCCGCCGACCTCGCAGACCGTTTCAGCTGCGGCGAGTTGCGCATCACGCACGAGCAGAACCTGCTGCTGCCCTGGGTCAGGGCGGCTGACTTGCCGGCGCTGTACGAGGCGGCTCGCGCGGCCGGCTACGGCACGCCCAACGTGGGGCTGCTCACCGACATGATCGCCTGCCCGGGCGGTGACTTCTGCGGGCTCGCCAATGCACGCTCGATCCCGATCGCGGCCGAGCTGACCGAACGCTTCGACGACCTGGACGAGCTGTTCGACCTCGGCGACATCGACCTGCACATCAGCGGCTGCATCAACTCCTGCGGCCATCACCACAGCGGCCACATCGGCATCCTCGGCGTCGACAAGGACGGGGCCGAGTGGTACCAGATCACGCTCGGCGGCTCCGATGGATCGCACCACGCTCCGGTCCCCACGCCGGGACGTGTCATCGGCCCGTCGTTCGCCGCCGGCGAAGTGGCCGATGCCGTGGAGGCCATCCTCGACGTCTACCGCGCACGACGCGTCGCGGGCGAGAAGTTCATCGACGCCGTCCATCGCCTGGGGCTGGATCCCTTCAAGGTCGCGGCCAACGCCGGCCGCACGGCGACGGCCCGCCACGAAGAGCCCGTCGAGGCCTGAGTCCCGGAAGCCCACCCGACATGAAATTCATCGACATCGCGCACGACCCCTGGCACACCGTCGGTGGCGAAGACGGGCCTGCGCCGCATCCGATCACGCGCGACGGGCAGTGGCTCACGCTCGAGCAATGGCACGCCGTGCGCGACGCCTGGCCGCCGGGGCTGCGCACCGGCGTGATGCTGCCCAACACGGCCGCGGTCGAGGACCTCGAGGCCGACCTGCCGCGGCTGGAGCTGATCGGCCTGCAGTTCCCGAAGTGGGTCGACGGCCGCGCCTACAGCCAGGCCCGTCTGCTGCGGTCCAGGTACCGCTACCGTGGCGAGCTGCGCGCCACCGGAGAGGTGTTGGTGGACATGCTGCCACTGCTGCAACGCACCGGCTTCGACGCCGTCGTGCTGCGCGGCGACCAGGATCCCGAGACGGCGCGCAAGGCCCTGACCTTCTTCCCGGCCTACTACCAAGGCGACCAGAGCGACCAGGGCGCAGCAAGTGACACCCAGGCGTCGACAACGAGGGAGTACGCGCATGTCGACGACTGAAGCGGCCGCTGCCGCGCCATCGGCGATCGCGCTGTACGCGGGCCGCACCGAAGGCTTCGAGGCCCGCGTGTTCGCCGCCGTGCGTGCGCTGCACAGCGCGGCGGCACGGCATCCCGGGGCCGTCGTGCAGGCCACCAGCCTGGGCGCCGAGGACATGGTGGTGACCGACCTCATCGCGCGTCATCGCCTGCCGATCGCGATCGGCACCCTCGACACCGGCGCGCTGCACCCGCAGACCTTGGCGCTGATTCCGCTGATCGAGTCGCGCTACGGTGTCGAAGTGGAGGTCCATCGCCCGCCGGCCGAGGCCGTCGTCGGCTTCGTGCAGCGGCACGGCGACGGTGCCATGTTCAAGAGCCTGGAGCTGCGCAAGGCCTGCTGCGCGCTACGCAAACTCGAGCCCCTAGCGCGCATGCTCGACGGCCGCCGGGCCTGGATCACCGGCCTACGGCGCGAGCAGTCGCTGGGGCGCGGCGAGGTCCCCGTCGAAGACGTCGACGCCCAGGGCCGCGGCAAGTTCAACCCGCTGGCCGATTGGTCCTGGCAGGACGTCTGGTACTACATCGCCACCCACGAGGTGCCCCACAACCCGCTGCACGACCAGTTCATGCCCAGCATCGGGTGCGCGCCCTGCACCCGGGCCATTGCGGTCGGCGAGGACTTCCGCGCCGGCCGCTGGTGGTGGGAGGACGAGTCGGCCAAGGAATGCGGCCTGCACGTCGCCACCGCGCAGCCCATCGAGACCCCATGAACGCACCCACGACCCTCGACCACCTGCTGCCACTGGTCGACCACCGTCATCTGGACGCACTCGAGGAAGAGGCGATCTTCATCCTGCGCGAGGTGGCGGGCGCCTTCGAGCGGCCGGCGCTGCTGTTTTCCAGCGGCAAGGACTCCTGCGTTGTGCTGCACCTGGCACAGAAGGCCTTCGAGCGCAGGCAGTCGTCGCCGGGCGCGCCGCCGCGCTTCGCGGGCCGGCTGCCGTTTCCCCTGCTGCACGTCGACACGGGCCACAACTTCCCGGAAGTCATCGCCTTTCGCGACGCGCTCGTTGCCGAGACGGGCGAGCGGCTGCTGGTGGCCCACGTCGAGGACTCGATCCGTAAGGGCACCGTGCGGCTGGCCCATCCCCTGGAGTCGCGCAACGGCCACCAGACCGTGACGCTGCTCGAGGCCATCGACGAGCACCGTTTCGACTGCCTCATCGGCGGCGCGCGGCGCGACGAGGAGAAGGCGCGCGCCAAGGAACGCATCTTCAGTCATCGCGACGGCTTCGGGCAGTGGCAACCCAAGGAGCAGCGGCCCGAACTGTGGAGCCTGTTCAACACGCGCCTGCGGCCGGGGGAGCACTTCCGCGCCTTCCCGATCAGCAACTGGACCGAGCTCGACGTGTGGCTCTACATCGCGCGCGAGCAGATGGCGCTGCCCAGCCTGTACTACTGCCACGAGCGCCAGGTCCTGCGGCGCAAGGGCCTGCTCGTGCCGCTGACCGACGTGACGCCGGCGCAGGACGGTGAAACGGTCGAGACCGTGCAGGTGCGCTTTCGCACCGTCGGCGACATGACCTGCACCTGCCCGGTGGAGAGCCTGGCCAGCAGCGCGGCGGAGATCGTTGCCGAGACGCTGCAGGTCACCGTCAGCGAGCGCGGCGCCACCCGCATGGACGACCGCACGTCGGACGCTGCGATGGAGCGCCGCAAGAAGGAGGGGTACTTCTGATGAGCATCGCCCCGCAACACGTCGACGCGCATGAGGAACTGGCGCACAAGGCCCTGCGCTTCCTGACCGCCGGCAGCGTCGACGACGGCAAGAGCACGCTCATCGGCCGTCTGCTGTTCGACTGCCGCGGCATCCTGGCCGACCAGATCGACGCGCTGCAGCGGCGTGCGGCCGGCGCGCCGATCGATCTGTCGCTGCTCACCGACGGCCTGGAGGCCGAACGCGAGCAGGGCATCACCATCGATGTCGCCTACCGCTACTTCGCCACGCCGAAGCGCAAGTTCATCATCGCCGACGCACCGGGTCACGAACAGTACACGCGCAACATGGTCACCGCGGCGGCGGGCAGTGACGCCGCGGTGGTGCTGGTGGACATCACCAAGCTCGACACCCGGGCGGCCGAGGTGGCGCTGCTGCCGCAGACGCGCCGGCACAGCCTGCTGGCGCGGTTGTTGCGGGTGCCGAGCATCGTGTTCGCCGTCAACAAGCTCGACGCGGTCGAGCCCGGCGCGCGGCAGGCCTTCGAGGCGGTGGAGCGCGCGCTGCGGCACTTTGCCGCCGAGGCGGGCATCACGGTGCGCGGGGTGGTGCCGGTCTCCGCGCTGCGAGGCGACAACGTCGCCACACCGTCAGCGCAATGGGACTGGTACCAAGGCCCCACGCTGCTGCAGATGCTGGAGGGCCTGCCCGTGGCCGATGAGGCCCACGAGGGGTCCTTGCGCCTGCCCGTGCAATACGTGGCCCGCGACGATGGCCACGGCACGGGTTTCCAGCATCGCGTGTTGTGGGGCCGCATCGCCCAGGGCCGTGTGCAGCCGGGCGACGAGGTGCAAGTCTTCCCCAGCGGAGAAACGGCGCGAGTGGCGGCCGTCCGGCACGCCAGCATCGCAGCGGACGGATGCGAGACGGGCCAGTCGGCGGGGCTGGTCCTGGACCGACAGGTCGACGTGTCCCGCGGCGACTGGGTTTTCGCGGCGGGCGGCGCTTCGGCGCGCCGGGAGTTCGCCGCCACGCTGGCCTGGCTCGACGTCGAACCCGCCGTGGTCGGCCGCAAGTACTGGCTGCGTCATGGGCACCGCTGGGTGCAGGCCCGCATCACCCGGCTCTCGCACCGCCTGGACATTCAGACCTTGGGCCCGGTCGCGGCCGGCAAACTGGGCGTCAACGAGATCGGCCGTGTCACCATCCAGGCCCAGCAGGCGCTTCCCTTCGCGGCCTATGGCGACAACCGAGTGGGCGGCGCGATGATCCTCGTCGACCCCGCCACACACCGCACCAGCGGTGCCCTGATGGTGGAGGCGGCGTGAGCACGCCGGGCCGCCCCAAGGGCTCACACTCCCGCTCGGCGGGACCGCGCGCAGCGCGTGGGGTACCCAGGTGACCCCGCTGCTGCCGGGGGCCGTCGCCTTCGTGAGTGCCGGACCGGGCGCCGCCGACCTGATCACGATACGCGGCGCGCTGCTGCTGGCACAGGCCGACACCGTGCTCGTCGACGCCTTGGCCGACCCGGCACTGCGCGACTGGGCGCCCGAGGCGCGCTGGATCGACGTCGGCAAGCGGGGCTACCGCGATTGCACGCCGCAGCCTCTGATCGATGCGCTGCTGGTGCGGCATGCCCAGGCCGGTGAGCGCGTCGTGCGGCTCAAGGGGGGTGACGTGAGCATCTTCGGGCGCCTCGAGGAAGAGCTCGAAGCCCTGGCACGGGCTGGAGTCGCGTGTGAGGTCGTTCCTGGCGTCACTGCCGCCAGTGCTGCGGCAGCGGCCACGCAGCGGCCGCTGACCCGCCGCGGCACCGGGCGCAGCGTCAGCCTGACCACCGCTGTGGCGGCCCACCCCGACCGCACGCCGCGTCTGCGCGACAGCCGGAGTGCCGACACCGAGGTCTTCTACATGGCGGGTCGCCGCCTGGGCGCGCTGCAGCGGCGCCTGATGCAGGCGGGATGGTCTGCCGACACGCCGGTCTGCGTCGTGTCGCGTGCTGGCTGCCCCGACCAGATCAGCAGCGATCACCGCCTCTCGGACCTG
>JACZKT010000264.1 GCA_014859905.1 Rubrivivax sp. | reverse complement strand
GGTGCGGGGGTAGGGCCGGGGCCGTTGCGGCGTCCGTCGACGAGGCGACGGTGCCAATTTTCTTAGATGGGGGGGAAGCGCTGGCGTTCAAGCTCGCCAGCGCCATTTCAGCGATCGCCTGCCGCAGCCGCGGCAGACCCTGGCCGGTGCGGGCACTGACGAAGACACGTTGCCTGCGCACGCCGGAGCGAACCTCGATGCAGTCGGCTTCTTCGCGCGGCCGGCGCGATTCCTCGAGCAGATCGCACTTGTTGTAGACCAGCAGCTGCGGCACGCCGGCAGCACCGATCTCGTCGAGCACGCGTTCGACGTCGGCCTGCTGTTCGGCCAGCTGCGGGCTGGCGGCGTCGACGACGTGCAGCAGCAGGTCGGCGTCGGCCGATTCCTGCAGCGTGGCCTCGAAGGCTTGCACCAGCTTGTGCGGCAGGTTGCGGATGAAACCCACGGTGTCCGACAGCGACACCGAAGCCTGCGCCTCGCCCAGCCAGAGCGCGCGCGTGGTGGTGTCCAGGGTGGCGAAGAGCTGGTCGGCGGCATACGCCCGCGCCTTGACAAGGGCGTTGAACAGCGTTGTCTTGCCGGCGTTGGTGTAACCCACCAGCGAGACGCGGAAGGTGCCACGGCGCTCGCGCGCCCTGCGCTGCGTACCGCGCTGGCGCTTGACCTTCTCCAGCCGCTCCTTCACCGACTTGATGCGGTCGCCGATCATGCGGCGGTCGAGTTCGATCTGCGCCTCGCCGGGGCCGCCACGGGTGCCGATGCCCCCTTGCTGGCGCTCCAGGTGCGACCAGCGCCGCACCAGCCGCGTGGCCATGTACTGCAGCCGCGCCAGTTCGACCTGCAGCTTGCCTTCGTGGCTTTGGGCGCGCGCGGCGAAGATGTCGAGGATGAGCGAGGTGCGGTCGGCCACCGGCACGCCGAGATGGCGCTCGAGGTTGCGCTGCTGCGCCGGTGACAGCGCCTGGTCGAAGATCACGCCGTGTGCCGATGTGGCGGCGACCAGGGCCTTGATCTCGTCGGCCTTGCCGGAGCCGACGAACAAGGCCGGGTCGGGCGCGCGCCGACGCGCCGTCACACGCGCCACGGCCACGTCGCCGGCGGACTCGGCGAGCAGGGCGAGTTCGTCGAGCGTGGCGTCGAACGAGGCGTCGGAGCCGATGTCGACACCGACGAGCACCGCGCGCGTCGGCTCGTCACCGCGCGGCGCGGGGGGAGCGGAGGCGGAACTCAAAGTCGCAGGCAGTTCGCGGCGAGCATCAAACCGGGTCGCTGCTCTCGTTGGGGTGGAAGTTCACGGCGCGGCTGGGAACGACGGTGGAGATCGCGTGCTTGTAGACCATCTGCGTCACCGTGTTGCGCAGCAGCACGACGTACTGGTCGAAGGATTCGATGTGGCCCTGGAGCTTGATGCCGTTGACGAGGTAGATCGACACCGGCACGTGTTCCTTGCGCAGCAGGTTCAGAAAGGGGTCCTGCAAGAGTTGGCCCTTGTTGCTCACGATATGCTCCGTGATGAGTGGAATGGAAGCGACAGACCTTATCACAGGGCCGCATCGCATCACCGCCGCGGTGCCATAAGGTCAAGTACCCTTGTCGTCGAAGGGGTTGGCGGCCGAGCGCATCTCGATGCGCACCGGCGTGCCAACGAGCTTGAAGTGTTCGCGCAGCCGGCCCTCGAGGTAGCGCTTGTAACTGTCGGTGACGTGGTCCAGCGAGGTGCCGTGGATCACCACCAGGGGCGGATTCATGCCGCCCTGGTGCGCATAACGCATCTTGGGCCGGAAGCGGCCCTCGCGGCGCGGCGCCTGGTGTTCGGCGGCCTCGTGCACCAGCCTCGTGAGCACCGGCGTGGGCATCTTGACGGTGGCCGAGGCATGCGCCTGCAGGATCGCCTTCCACACCGCGGTCAGCCCGGTGCGCCGGATGGCCGAGATGTGGAGCACCGGCGCGTACTTCAGGAACGACAGCCGGCTCTCGATGGAACGCCGCAGCGTCTGGCGCTGGTAGTCGTCGGTGGCGTCCCACTTGTTGACGGCCAGCACCACGGCGCGGCCGGACTCGAGGATGTAGCCGGCGATGTGCGCGTCCTGGTCGCTCACGCCCTGTGTGGCGTCCAGCAGCAGCAGCACCACGTTGGCGTCGGCAATCGCCTGCAGCGTCTTGACGACCGAGAACTTCTCGATCGCCTCGAAGACACGGCCCCTGCGGCGCAGGCCGGCGGTGTCGATGAGCTCGAACTTGCGGCCGTCGCGTTCGAAGGGCACGTGGATGGCGTCGCGCGTGGTACCCGGCTGGTCGAAGGCCACCAGCCGCTCCTCACCCAGCCAGGCATTGATGAGCGTGCTCTTGCCGACGTTGGGGCGGCCGGCCACCGCCAGGCGGATGGGCGCGTTCGCATCGGGCGCATCGAACTCCTCTTCCTCTTCGGGGAACCCTTCCAGCGCCGCTTCGAGTAGGCTGCGTATGCCCTGCCCGTGCGCCGACGAGATCGGGTGCGGCGCGCCGATGCCGAGTTCGAAGAACTCGCCCAGCAGCGGCGACTCGACCATGCCCTCGGCCTTGTTGGCCGCCAGCAGCACGCGCTTGTGCTGCGTGCGCAGGAAGCGCGCGATGTCGTGGTCCTGCGCCGACAGGCCACCGCGCACGTCGACGACGAAGATGACGACGTCGGCTTCGGCCACCGCCTGCTTCGTCTGCTTGGCCATCGCGGCCACCACGCCCGAGGGCTTGTCGGGCTCGAAGCCGCCGGTGTCGACGACGATGAACTCGCGCCCGCCCAGCCGGGCATTGCCGTAATGGCGGTCGCGCGTGAGGCCGGCGAAGTCGGCGACGATGGCATCACGGCTCTTCGTGATGCGGTTGAACAGTGTCGACTTGCCGACGTTGGCGCGGCCGACGATGGCGATGACCGGCTTCACGGGCACACCCGGCCCGAGCCGAGGTCGGGACCATCGCGCGTCGGTGGCAGCATGTTCAGTTCGGACGGAAGGCGAACAGCCCGCCGCCCTGCGTGATGACGAGCAAAGTCGTGCCGGCCAGTACCGGCGTGCCTAGCACCGGTGTGCCGTCGGTGCGCAGACGCAGTTGCTGCTCGCCGGTGGCGGCCGACAGGAAGTGCACCCAGCCTTCGCTGTCGCCGAAGGCCACCACCGGGCCGACGACGGCAGCACCGCTGAGGCCGCGGTAGAGCAGCTTCTCGTTCGTCCACGCAACGTCGCCGGTGGCGGCACGCCAGGCGGTGATGCGGTCGCTGGCGTCGGCACCGATCACGCGCTCGGCGTCGCCGCCGATGGCTTGCACGCCACCGACGTTGCGTGACCACTGCAGCGCGCCACGTGAGGCGTCGGCGCACGCGACCGCCGACTGGAAGGCGCGTGCGCAGACCTGGTCGCCGATGCGCAGCAGCGGCCCGATCAGGTCGGCCAGGCGTTCGACCTCGTTGGTGCCGCGGGGCGAAGCCATCGGCACCTCCCAGACCACGGTACCGCGCAAAGGGTCCACACCCGCCAGGCGCGGACCCTGCCCGACCAGCAGCGTGTTGCGGAAAGCCGCCACGACACCGGCCTGCGCCAGCGTCAGTGCATCGCCGGGACGCTGCAGCGTCCACAGCCGGCGGCCGTCGATGGCGTCGAAGGCGTGCACGGCGCGGTCCACACCCATCACGAAGACCCGTTCGCCGGCCACCAGCGGCGGCGTCACCACGCTCGACGGCACGCGCTTGCGCCACAGCTCGCGCCCGCCTTCGAAGGTGATGACTTCGTTGGCACGCGTCACCACGCTGGTGTAGCGGCCGTCGCTGCCGACGCCGGCGGCAATGGCGCCGCCGGCGCTGGCGCGCCAGAGCAGGTCGCCGTTGTCGGCGCGCAAGGCCAGCACGTTGCCGTCACCCGAGGCCACGAAGAACACGCCTTCGTGCACGGCCGGCAGCAGTGGGAAACCGACGCGGCCGATGGTGCTGGCCCAGACCTGGCGGCCGGCAATCTTGGGTGCGAGCTCTTCCAGGGGTGTCGGCTTGGGCTTGTCCGCCGAGGAACAGCCCGCCAACCCGGCGACGGCAAGTGCCATCACGGCGGCCAGACGCTTCACCGGCTGGCTCCTGAGGCGGCGGCGGCCGCCGCCTCGGGCGCGGCGCCCAGCGCCGTCATCTTGGCCTCGATGAGGCGACGGTAGTCCACGCGCTCACCCATCGCCTTGTAGGCGGCCTGGTAGGCCGCGCGTGCCTCGTCGGTCTTGCCCTGCGCCAGCAGGATGTCGCCGCGGCGGTCTTCGACCAGGCCAACGAATCCCGGCGTCTGCGCGGCAGCCAGTGTCTTGAGCGCCTCGTCGTACTGCTTCACTTCGGATTGCAGCGCGGCCAGGCGCAGCCGGGCGACGGTGCGCATCTCGTCCTCGACGGCGTTGGCGGCCACCCAGGTCAACGAGGCCCGCGCAGCATCGGCCTGCCCCTTGTCGAACTGCGTCTTCGCGGCCAACAGGCCACCTTGCTGCGCGAAGGCGGTGCGCGGATAGCGTTCCTTCAGATCCCCGAAGATGCGGCCCACCCGTTCGGCATCACCGGCACGCGCGGCGCGGTCGAGCTCGTCGAACACCGCCCCGGCCTTTGCCGCCTGGTCGCGCTGGTACCACTGCCAGCCGTTCCAGCCCGCGAACGCCGCCAGCACCAGCACCAGCACCCAGGTGATGAGATTGCCTTGCTTGTTCCAGAACGCCTTGAGCGCGTCGAGTTGCTCTTGTTCCTGGAGGTCGAGTTGTGTGGCCATGGGGCGGGGGGTCCGGGCGAAAGGATCGGATTATCTCTTGAGCAGTTCGGCGGCCCAGGCGGCGGGGTCGGCCAGCGGTCGCGTGCCCTGCGCCACCGTCGCATCACGCAGCGGCTTGACGGCCACCAGGCCCTGGCCCAGTTCGTCGCCGCCGAAAACCAGCGCCCAGCGCGCGCCGCTGGCGTCGGCACGCCGGAACTGCGCCTTCATGCTGCCGCCGCCGGCATGCATCAGCACCGCCACGCCGGCGCCGCGCAGCGCTTCGGTCACCTGCACCGCCACCGGCAGCGCGGCCGCGTCGGGGACGACAGCGTAGGCGTCGGGCACCGGCGGCGGCGGTGCCGTGCCCGCTTGCTGCAGCAGCTCGAGCACACGTTCGATGCCCAGGCCCCAGCCGATGCCGGGTGCCGGCTTGCCGCCGATGAGTTCCGCCAGCCCGTCGTAGCGGCCGCCGCCGCACACGGTGCCCTGCGCACCCAGGCGGTCGGTGATCCATTCGAACACCGTCAGCGCGTAGTAGTCCATGCCGCGCACCAGCCGGTGGTTGACGCGGTAGGCCTGGCCTGCGGCGTCGAGCGCACCGCACACGCCTTCGAAGTGCTTGAGCGACGCCTCACCCAGGTAGTCCATCAGCTTGGGGGCCGCCTCCACCAGCGCCTGCATGGCAGGGTTCTTGGTGTCGAGGATGCGCAGCGGGTTGCTGTGCAGCCGGCGCAGGGCGTCGGCGTCGAGCAGGTTGCGGTGGGCCTCCAGGTGCGCCACCAGCGCGGCACGGTGCGCGCGGCGCTCGGCCGCCTGGCCCAGGCAGTTGAGCTCCAGGCGCACGTCGGCAAGACCCAGGTCGCGCCACAGCGCGCGACACATCAGGATCACTTCGGCGTCGACGTCGGGGCCGGAAAAACCGAGCGCTTCCACGCCGACCTGGTGAAACTGGCGGTAGCGCCCGCGCTGTGGCCGCTCGTGGCGGAACATCGGCCCCATGTAGTACAGGCGCTTGCCGCCGTCGTAGAGCATCGAGTGCTCGACCGCCGCTCGCACCACGCCGGCGGTGCCCTCGGGGCGCAGCGTCAGCGCGTCGCCGTTCATGCTGTCGATGAAGGAGTACATCTCCTTCTCGACGATGTCGGTGACCTCGCCCAGGCTGCGCACGAACAGCGGCGTCGGCTCGACGATCGGCACGCGGATGTTGAGGTAGCCGTAACGCCGCATGAGCGCACGCACGGTGTCCTCGAACCATTCCCAGCGCGCCGAATCGGGCGGCAGGATGTCGTTCATGCCCTTGACGGCGACCAGTGCGGTTGGCGTGCCAAAGCGTAGGCTTGGCGCGATACCTTTGGCAGTAACGATCTTGTCTTCAGCCATAGCGACAGGGGTGCAGCATTGCACCCTGGGTTCGGTTTGCGGGGGATTGCGGCGGTATGGCGACAGCGTCAATGCGATGCCGTGACCGATCCGAAACGGCGCTCGATGTAGCTCTCGACGATCTGGTGGAACTCGGCCGCGATGCCCTCGCCGCGCAGCGTGAGCGCCTTCTCGCCGTCGATGAACACCGGCGCCGCCGGCGCTTCGCCGGTGCCGGGCAGGCTGATGCCGATGTCGGCGTGTTTGCTCTCGCCGGGGCCGTTGACGATGCAGCCCATCACCGCCACCTTGAGGTTCTCGACGCCGGGGTAGCGCACCTTCCACACCGGCATCTGGGCGCGCAGGAAATCGTCGATCTGCTTGGCGAGTTCCTGGAAGGTGGTGCTGGTGGTGCGGCCGCAGCCGGGGCAGGCGGCGACGCTGGGATTGAAGGCGCGCAGGCCGAGCGACTGCAGGATCTCCAGCGCCACCGCCACCTCCTGCGTGCGCGCCTCGCCGGGCTGTGGCGTCAGGCTGACGCGGATGGTGTCGCCGATGCCTTCCTGCAGCAGCACCGCCAGCGCCGTGCTCGAGGCCACCGTGCCCTTGGTGCCCATGCCGGCTTCGGTGAGGCCCAGGTGCAGCGCGTAGTCACAACGACGCGCCAGGGCGCGGTAGACAGAGATGAGGTCCTGCACGCCGCTGACCTTGCAACTGATGATGATGTTGTCCGGGTTCAGGCCGAGCTCGCGTGCCACCTCGGCCGAACTCAGCGCCGAGCGCACCAGCGCCTGGTACATCACCTGCCTGGCATCCAGCGGTCGCGCTCGACGCGCGTTTTCGTCCATCAGATGCGCCAGCAACTCCTGGTCGAGGCTGCCCCAGTTGACGCCGATGCGCACCACCTTGTCGTGTTTCACCGCGGCTTCGATCATCTGTCCGAACTGGCGGTCGCGCTTGTCGCCCTTGCCCACGTTGCCAGGGTTGATGCGGTACTTCGACAGCGCCATCGCCATCGCCGGAAAGTCGCTCAGCAGGCGGTGGCCGTTGTAGTGGAAGTCGCCCACCAGCGGCACGTCGACACCCATGCGGTCGAGCTGGTCGCGAATGTGCGGCACGGCTGCGGCAGCCTCGGGCGTGTTGACGGTGATGCGCACCAGTTCGCTGCCGGCCTGCGCCAGTTCCTTGACCTGGATCGCCGTACCGATGACGTCCACCGTGTCGGTGTTGGTCATGGCCTGCACGCGCACCGGCGCGTCGCCGCCCACCGTCACCACGTGGTCACGCCAGACCACACGCGACTGGCGGCAAGGCCGCCGCGCAGGAGCGGCGGCTGCTATGACGTCCACGTCGTCGGGTGCGTTCATGGTGAAGCCTGGTTGACCCCGGCCGCGCTCATGGCAGCTCGACCCGCGCCACATTGTCGCGGGTGCGCGGTGCCAGGTCGACCGGCCGGCCGCGAAACCCCAGTTCCGTGGCGGCCGCGTTGCCGATGACCAGCCGAATCGGCAGCGCGCCGTCCAGGCCCACGCTCTCGCCCGGCAACACGGTGCGCGACAGCAACACCTGACCGTTCGCATCGCGCACGTCGATCCACGACGCCTCGGTGGTGCGCAACTGCACCAGGCCAGCGGCCGTGGCCGCAGCGGCTTCTTCGGCGGGGGGCGCAGAAAAGACCGTCTCGCCTGCGGGCTGTGCCGCCGAGGCGGCCGCCTGGGCTACGGGGGCCTCCGTGGCTGCGGCAGAGGCTGCAGATGCCGCAGGCTCTGCCACCGTGGCCACGGCCACCGACAGGGGCATCGAAGCGGCCACCGGCGCCGGCTCGCTCGACGACCACAATCCGGGCGGCAGGAAGTACACGACGAGCGCTGCGATCATGAGCACTCCCGCGGCCAGGACCATGGGCCGGATCGCCGCGCCGCCCAGGCCCGGTTCATCGCGGCCCGGCCGGCCCTGGAACGGGGCGTTCAGACCGCCGAGGCCGGACTCCAGCGCCATGGACCCGGGCTGCGGCAGCAGGTCCAGCACCGGACGGGGGTCGATCTTCAAGGTGCGACAC
This sequence comes from Rubrivivax sp., assembly GCA_014859905.1. Taxonomy (GTDB): domain Bacteria; phylum Pseudomonadota; class Gammaproteobacteria; order Burkholderiales; family Burkholderiaceae_C; genus Rubrivivax. The sequence goes on along the minus strand of JACZKT010000264.1, from coordinate 2,672 downwards.
ACCGACTGCGCCAGGGCGCGCGTGAAGGTGGCGTCGGGCAGTTCATCCCAGCGGTCGTTTTCCAGCGCGTCGAGCTTGCGCGGCGCGACCTTGATCGCCGCCGCCAGCGCGGCAATGTGCAGGCCCTGCCTCTCGCGTGCGGCCTTGAGCAAGGCACCGGCGCTGGGCTTGTCGGGTGCGGACTCAGTCATCGAAGCGGCCTCGTTCGAACTGCAGTGTTTCAGGGGCTTGCGGGAAGCGGTCGCGCAACTGGCGACCGTAGTCCTGCAGCCCGTCGAGGTTGCCCAAGCGGCGCTCGATGCGCGCGGCCAGCCACAGGCTCTGCGCCGTGGACAGTGCGGGCCGGGAGTTGATGCGCCCGACGTAGAAACGCGCGCGCTCGAGTTCGCCGCGATGCAGCAGCACCTCGCTCAGGTTGTAGGCCGTGACCGGATTCGATGGATCCAGTTCGTAGCTGCGCGACAGCGTGCGCTCGGCCAGCGCCCATTGGCCGGCACGCGCCTGACACACGCCCTGCGCCAGCAAGGTGCGCACGGCGTCACGGTACTGCGGCTGCAGCAAGGCGCGCTCGAACTGCGCCTCGGCCTCGGCGAACTGCCGCTGCTGGCACAGGAACCAGCCGTAGTTGTGCATGGCGTCACCGTCACGTGGGTCGAGCTGCAAGGCGCGCCGGAAGCTTTCGTCGGCCAGCGTCATCTCCCCCAGCGTGCCGTAGATGAGGCCGCGCAGGTTGTAGGCTTCGGCCACGTCAGGCTTGGCGGCAATCGCCAGCTTGACCTCTTCCAGCGCCGTGCTGGCCTGGCCGCGGGCGAGATACAGCCCCGCCAGCTCCAGGCGCACCTTGGCGCTGCGTTCGGCGTCGGCGCCTTCGGAGCCGCCGCGCGCCGTGCGCGTGTCGCGGCTCCCGCCACCGGCACTGCCGGTGGGGGTGGTGGTCGTCGTCGTCGTGCAGGCGGCAAGCAGGGCCATTGTCACCAGCGCCACCCAGCCCGCTGTGAGGCGCAGACTCAAAGCAGGCCTCCAGTCGTGGCGGCAATCGGGATCACCGCGCGCCGCAGCGCCAGCCGCTCACGCGCGTTGGTGCGGTCCTGCACCTCACCGGCGAGCTGGCCACAAGCGGCGTCGATGTCGTCACCGCGTGTCTTGCGGATGGTGGTGACGATGCCGGCGTCCTGAAGCACACGCGCAAACGCCAATACACGCTCGCGCGACGAACGCTTCAGGCCCGACGCCGGGAAGGGGTTGAACGGGATCAGGTTGAACTTGCAGGGCACGCGGCCCCTGACCAGGCGCACCAGTTCCTGGGCCAGCTCGGGCGTGTCGTTGACGCCGTCGAGCATGCAGTACTCGAAAGTGATGAAGTCGCGCGGCGCGGCATCCAGGTAGCGCACGCAGGCGTCGAGCAGCTCGTCGATGCCGTGCTTGCGGTTCAAGGGCACCAGCGCGTCGCGCAGCTTGTCGTTGGGCGCGTGCAGCGACACGGCCAAGGCCACGGGGCAATCATTGCGCAGGCGGTCGATCATGCGCGTCAGGCCCGAGGTGGAGACCGTGACGCGGCGGCGCGAGAGGCCGTAGCCATGGTCGCTGAGCATGGTACGCAGGGCCGGCACGAGCGCGTCGTAGTTCTGCAGCGGCTCGCCCATGCCCATCATCACGACGTTGTCGATGGCGCGCTCACCTGCAGGCAGTGCCAGACGCTGGCGCAGGCGATGCTCGGCAAACCAGAGCTGGCCCACGATCTCACCGGTGCTCAGGTTGCGGCTGAAGCCCTGGTGCCCGGTACTGCAGAAGCGGCAGCCCACCGCGCAGCCGGCCTGCGAAGACAGACACAGTGTGCCGCGGTCGTCTTCGGGGATGTACACCGACTCGACGGCGTTGCCGCCACCGACGTCGAACAGCCACTTGATGGTGCCGTCTGCCGAGACATGCTCGCTGATCAGCGGCAGGCCGCGGATCTCGGCCACCGCCGCGAGCTTGCCGCGCAGGCCCTTGGCCAGGTCCGACATGTGCGCAAAGTCGGACGCGCCCTTCTGGTGGATCCAGCGGTAGAGCTGCACGGCGCGGAAGCGCTTCTCGCCCAGCCCGGCGCACAAGGCCGCCAGCCCCTCGAGGTCGAAGTCGAGAAGATTGACGGGCATCTCAGCAGGCGCAGGGCCGCCCCAAGCGTGCTGACGCCCCCTCGGGGGGCAGCGACCGCAGGGAGCGTGGGGGCACCATGATCGTTCAGCGTGAGTAGATGTTCATCGCGGGGAAGAAGAACGCGATTTCGACCGCGGCGGTCTCGGCAGCGTCCGAGCCGTGCACGGCATTGGCGTCGATGCTGTCGGCAAAGTCGGCGCGGATGGTGCCCTTGTCCGCCTTCTTGGGGTCGGTGGCGCCCATCAGCTCGCGGTTCTTGGCGATCGCACCTTCGCCCTCGAGCACCTGGATCATCACCGGGCCCGAGATCATGAAATTGACCAGATCATTGAAGAAGGGCCGTGCCTTGTGCACGGCGTAGAAGGCCTCGGCTTCGCCGCGCGACAGCTGCGCCATGCGCGCCGCGATGATCTTCAGGCCGGCGCCTTCGAAGCGGGCATAGATCTGCCCGATCACGTTCTTGGCCACGGCGTCGGGCTTGATGATCGAGAGCGTACGTTCGATGGCCATGAAAATTCTCCTGAATCAAGGAC
>JACZKT010000263.1 GCA_014859905.1 Rubrivivax sp. | reverse complement strand
GCTCAGCGCGCTCAAGGGCACCGGGCTGGACGCCTTCTGGCAGGCCGTGACCCGCTTTCGCGACCGGCAGGCCGGCAGCGGCGCGCTCGAGCTGCGCCGCCGGCAGCAGGACCAGGCCTGGATGTGGGAGCGCGTGGAGGCCGGGCTGCACCAGCGCTTCCGCCAGCACCCGGCCGTGTGTGCGGCGCTGCCCGGCATCACGGACGAAGTGAACGCCGGTCGCCTGGCCGCATCGGTGGCCGCGCGGCGGTTGCTGGACCTGATGGATTGAACGACGAACGAGGGGAACCCCATGCACGACATCATCGACCAGCTCGAAGACAAGCGCGCCGCGGCGCGCCTGGGCGGCGGCAGCAGGCGCATCGACGCCCAGCACGGCAAGGGCAAGCTCACCGCGCGCGAGCGGCTGGAGCTGCTCTTCGACGAAGGCACCTTCGAGGAATGGGACATGTTCGTCGAGCACCGCTGCGCCGACTTCGGCATGCAGGACAACAAGATCCCGGGCGACGGCGTGGTCACCGGCTACGGCATGATCAACGGCCGCTTGGTGTTCGTCTTCAGCCAGGACTTCACCGTCTTCGGCGGCGCGCTGAGCGAGGCGCACGCCGAGAAGATCTGCAAGATCATGGACCAGGCGATGAAGGTGGGCGCACCGGTGATCGGCCTCAACGACAGCGGCGGCGCGCGCATCCAGGAAGGCGTGGCTTCGCTCGGCGGTTATGCCGATGTCTTCCAGCGCAACGTCATGGCCAGCGGCGTGATTCCGCAGATCAGCCTGATCATGGGCCCCTGCGCAGGGGGCGCGGTGTATTCGCCGGCGATGACCGACTTCATCTTCATGGTCAAGGACAGCAGCTACATGTTCGTCACCGGCCCCGAGGTGGTGAAGACGGTCACGCACGAGGAGATCACCGCCGAGGAGCTGGGCGGCGCGACCACGCACAACACCAAGAGCGGTGTCGCCGACCTCGCCTTCGAGAACGACGTCGAAGCGATCCTGATGACGCGTCGCTTCTTCAACTACCTGCCGCTCAACAACAAGGAAAAACCACCCGTGCGCCGCAGCGGCGACCGCGCTGACCGGCTCGACCTGTCGCTGGACACCCTGGTACCGGACAACCCGAACAAGCCCTACGACATCAAGGAGCTGATCTACAAGGTGGTCGACGACGGCGACTTCTTCGAGCTGCAGCGCGAGCACGCCAGGAACATCGTCATCGGCTTCGGCCGCCTCGACGGCCAGCCGGTGGGCATCGTCGCCAACAACCCGCTCGTGCTGGCCGGCTGCCTGGACATCAAGAGCAGCATCAAGGCGGCGCGCTTCGTTCGTTTCTGCGACGCCTTCAACATCCCGGTGGTGACCTTCGTCGACGTGCCGGGTTTCATGCCGGGAACGGCGCAGGAGTACGGCGGCATCATCAAGCACGGCGCCAAGCTGCTGTACGCCTACGCCGAATGCACGGTGCCCAAGGTGACCGTGATCACGCGCAAGGCCTACGGCGGCGCCTACGACGTGATGAGCAGCAAGCACCTCAGAGGCGACGTCAACTTCGCCTGGCCGAACGCCGAGATCGCGGTGATGGGCGCCAAGGGCGCGGTGGAGATCATCTTCCGCGAGGACAAGGGCGACCCGGCCAAGCTCGCCGCACGCGAGGCCGAATACAGGGCGCGTTTCGCCAACCCCTTCGTGGCCGGCAGCCGCGGCTTCATCGACGACGTCATCCAGCCGCACGAAACGCGCAAGCGCATCTGCCGCAGCCTGGCGATGCTCAAGGACAAGAGGCTAGAGAACCCGTGGCGCAAGCACGGCAACATTCCGCTTTGAATGACTCCCTCTCCCGCGTGGCGGGAGAGGGCCGGGGTGAGGGTGGTGGTGCGCAAAGGCCCTCACCCCAACCCTCTCCCGCCATGCGGGAGAGGGAGCAAGACAAGGACGCCGAACATGTTTGAGAAGATCCTGATCGCCAACCGCGGGGACAGCGGCCGCAAGGCCGCTGCGGCGAAGCCAAATCGCATGGTGCGCGCAGCGCACGAAGGCGATGTCGACCCGATGGAGAACGACCATGTTTAGCAAGATCCTGATTGCCAATCGGGGCGAGATCGCCTGCCGCATCATCAAGACCGCCAAGAAGATGGGCATCGCCACCGTGGCTGTCTACTCCGAAGCCGACCGCGACGCCCGCCACGTGGGGCTGGCCGACGAAGCGGTCTGCATCGGACCTGCGCCCAGCCGCGAAAGCTACCTGGTGGCCGACAAGATCATTGCCGCCTGCAAGAGCACCGGCGCGCAGGCCGTGCACCCCGGCTACGGCTTCCTGAGCGAGAACGAAGGCTTCGCGCGCCGCGTCGAGGAAGAGGGCATCGTCTTCATCGGCCCCAAGCACTACTCGATCGCGGCCATGGGCGACAAGATCGCGTCCAAGAAGCTCGCCGGCGAGGCCAGGGTCAGCACCATCCCCGGCTACAACGAGGCCATCGCCACGCCCGATCAGGCGGTGCAGATCGCCAAGGACATCGGCTACCCGGTGATGATCAAGGCCAGCGCCGGCGGCGGCGGCAAGGGTCTGCGCGTGGCCCACAACGACAAGGAAGCCTTCGACGGTTTCAGCTCCTGCCGCAACGAAGCCCGGAGCAGCTTCGGCGACGACCGTGTCTTCATCGAGAAATACGTCGAGGAGCCGCGCCACATCGAGATCCAGGTGCTGGGCGACGCACACGGCAACGTCGTCTACCTGCACGAGCGCGAGTGCTCGATCCAGCGCCGGCACCAGAAGGTCATCGAGGAAGCGCCTTCACCCTTCATCAGCGAAGCCACGCGACGGGCCATGGGCGCGCAGGCGGTGGCGCTGGCCAAGGCGGTGCGCTACCAGAGCGCGGGCACGGTGGAGTTCGTGGTCGGCAAGGACCAGAGCTTCTACTTCCTGGAGATGAACACGCGGCTGCAGGTGGAGCACCCCGTCACCGAAAGCATCACCGGCATCGACCTCGTCGAGCAGATGATCCGTGTCGCCGCCGGCGAGGCGCTGCCCTTCAGGCAGGAAGACATCCCGCGCCGCGGCTGGGCCATCGAGTGCCGCATCAACGCCGAGGACCCGTTCCGCAACTTCCTGCCGTCCACCGGCCGCCTGGTGCGTTACCTGCCGCCGCCGCAGACCATGGAAGCGGCGATGCCGGTGCCGGCGGGAGGTGGCGTGCGCGTGGACACGGGTGTCTACGAAGGCGGCGAGATCCCGATGTACTACGACTCGATGATCGCCAAGCTCATCGTGCACGGGCGTGACCGCGCCGAGGCCATCACGCGCATGCGCGAGGCGCTCAACGGCTTCGTGATCCGCGGTGTCTCCAGCAACATCCCCTTCCAGGCGGCGTTGCTGGCCCACCCCAGGTTCGTCGCCGGAGACTTCAACACCGGCTTCATTGCCGAGCACTACGGCCATGGTTTCCGCGCCGAGGACGTGCCCCACGAAAACCCGGACTTCCTGGTCGCGCTGGCCGCCGCCGCCTACCGCCGCTACCTCGAGCGTGCCGCGGGCATCAGCGGCCAGCTGGCCGGGCACGGGGTGGTCATCGGGCACGACTTCGTGGTCGTCGTCAAGGGCCCCCTGGGCGAGCACACGCACGTGCCGGTACGCATGCGGGTCGACGGCGCGACCACCGTCACCGTGAGCGGGCGCGACTATGCCATCGTCAGCGACTGGCAGTTCGGCGGCATCCGCACCAACGGCAGCTGCGACGGCCGTCCCTTCACCGCGCAGGTGGAAAGGCATGGCCTGTGGCTGCGCGTGGAGCACAACGGCCTGCGCATCGACGCCCAGGTCATGAGCGCCCGCGCCGCTGAACTGCTGCGCGTGATGCCCTTCAAGGCGCCGGCCGACACGAGCAAGTTCCTGCTCTCGCCGATGCCGGGCCTGCTGGTCGACGTGACGGTGAAGCCGGGGCAGCTGGTGCAGGCCGGCGAACGGCTGGCCGTGATCGAGGCCATGAAGATGGAGAACATCCTCACCGCAGCGCAGGACGGCACGGTCAAGGAGTTGCTGGCCGGAAAGGGCGAGAGCCTGGCCGTCGATCAACCCATCCTGAGCTTCGCCTGATGCACGACAAACCCTTCCGCATCCTGGGCCTGCAGCAGATCGCCATCGGCGGGCGCAGCAAGGAGCGGCTGCGCGCGCTGTGGGTGGAGATCTTCGGCCTCGCGGTCAAGAGCACCTACGTCAGCGAGCGCGAGAACGTCGACGAGGACATCTGTGCCCTCGGGCAGGGTGCGCATGCGGTGGAAGTGGACCTGATGCAGCCGCTGGACCCCGACAGGAAGCCGGCCGTGCACACGACGCCGCTCAACCACGTGGGACTGTGGGTCGACGACCTGCCCAAGGCCGTGGAGTGGATGACGGCGCATGGTGTGCGCTTCGCCCCTGGCGGCATCCGCAAGGGGGCGGCGGGACACGACATCTGCTTCATCCACCCCAAGGGCAACGAGGAGTTCCCGCTCGGCGGTGAAGGCGTGCTGATCGAGCTGGTGCAGGCGCCGCCCGAAGTCGTGGCGGCCCTCGGTTGAACGTGCCGTCGCGGCGCAGGCCATGCGACGCGCGCCATACGACTCGCAGAAGCCGCGGCGCCTGCTGCTGAAAACCACGAGCTCGACCTTGATGAAGGAAGGCCGGCTGCCGCCCGAGACCACCTCGGCGCTCAGGCCTCGGCGGCCGGGTAGTTCAGTTCGACCACGACCCCGTCGGGATCCTCGAGGAACAGCTGGTGCAGCCCCAGGCCCGGCACGGTGCGCTCACGCGCCGCGCTGCCCAGGGCGGCGAGCCGTTGCCGCATCTGCGCCAGCCCGGTGCCGTTGAAGGCCACGTGGTCGACCACGCCGCTGCCGCGCGCGGCGGCGCCCGCGCGCGACCCCAGGTAGCCTTCGAGGCCGTCCGGATGCGCGGGGTCGGCTCCGATGACGTGCACCACGGCGTTCGACCACGCCGTGGTGGACCCGGCGTAGAGCCAGACGCCGGGGAACGGGAAGTCGGGGCGAGGCCCGGCCACCAGGCCGATCACGTCCGTGTAGAAGCGCCGGCAGGCCTCCAGATCCGAGGCGCGGATCGAGACGTGGTTGAGGTTCAGGCCCATGGCCTGCCTCAGTTCACCTTGCCCAGCGCGCGCAGCACCTTCTGCGGCGTGATCGGCTGCGAGAACACGTGCGCGTCGAACGGTGCCAGCGCGTCGTTGATCGCGTTCATCACCGCGGCAGGTGCACCGGCCGTGCCGGCCTCGCCCGCGCCCTTGGCGCCCAGCTTCGAGCTCGCCGTGGGCGTCTGCACGTGGGCCACCTCGATGTCCGGCATCTCGGCGGCCATCGGCACCAGGTAGTCGGCCATGTTGGCGTTGATCATCAGGCCGGCGTCGTCGTACAGGCACTCCTCCAGCAGCGCGCCGCCGATGCCCTGCACGATGGCGCCGCGCATCTGCTCGTCCACCAGCATCGGGTTGAGCACGCGGCCGCAATCCTCCACCGCCCAGTGCTTGAGCAGCCTGACGAAGCCGGTGTCGGTGTCGATCTCGACGTAGGACGCCTGCACGCCGTTGGTGAAGATGAACGGGAAGTCACGTTGCGCGTAGTGGCGCGTGACCATCAGCTCGGGCGTGAACCCCGCCGGCAGCGTGTCGGAGCGGAAGTAGGCGATGCGGCCGAGTTCGTGCAAGGGCAGCAACTCCTCCTGGCTGGCTGCATCGACGATGCGGCCGCGCCGCACCGCCAGCGTGGCGGCCTCGCGCTTGAGGATGACGGCCGCCACCTTGAGGATGTTCGCGCGCAGCGCCTGGCCGGCCAGCAGCACCGCCTCGCCGCCCACGCCGGCGCCGCGCGAAGCCCAGGTGCCGCCGCCGTAGGGCGTCACGTCGGTGTCGCCGGTGACGATGCGCACCTTGTGGATGTCCACCCCCACGGCGTCTGCCGCGATCTGGCGGTAGATGCCCTCGGTGCCCTGGCCCTGTTCGCCCACGCCCACCATCACCG
>JACZKT010000262.1 GCA_014859905.1 Rubrivivax sp. | reverse complement strand
ACCGGCAAGGAGTAAAGGGTGCAAGTCCCTGACAACAAAGACGTAGCGAATCATGTTGTCCCCGAGTCATGCGCGGCGCATCGCGAGGTGCGGCGTGAAGCGTTGACAGGGGTACGCATAGGCCAGCCATTGAGCCGCGATAGGTCCTTATCCCGGGTGCCGACGCTGTTCCACTTGCGGAAGGCAACATGGGCGAGCGCGTCAACGCAAGCGCTCGCCCGGCCCGGCGCGGTCGTAGAACCTGGCATGTGCGCACGCTCCTTGCACGGGAACCGGGAGATCTCGGGTCTGACCAGCTGCTGTACCGGGCTGGCCCGCATCGGGAAGGCGAGGAGCCGAAGCCGATGATGCACGGACCCGAGAAGTCAGACTCGGCCATACGAGCGATGAAGCCCGTGAACAAGGTCGCGCCAGCGGCTGCGGAATGGGCGGAGCAAAGGGCCGGGACCGAGGGGAACGCGGGACAACCACACACGCGACGGACTCAGAGCCGCGGTAGCGTGTCACAGGGGCTGGACCGTGTACGGACCGCTGCAAGGCAGCGGAAGAAGGAAAAGTTCACCGCGCTGCTGCACCACGTCACAGTCGATCTGCTGAGGGAGTCGTTCCTGGCGCTCAAGCGCCGTGCCGCACCCGGGGTCGACGGCGTGACATGGGAGGACTACGGGGTAGGGCTGGAGGACAACCTCCAGGACCTACATGCACGGGTTCATAGGGGCGGATACCGGGCGCTGCCCGTCAGGCGGAAGTTCATCCCGAAGCCTGGCACCGACAAGCAGCGTCCGTTGGGTATTGCCGCGCTGGAAGACAAACTCGTCCAGCGCGCGCTGGTAGCGGTGCTCAATGCCATCTACGAGGAAGACTTCCTCGGGTTCTCGTACGGGTTCCGGCCCGGACGAAACCCGCACGATGCGCTGGATGCACTGTCGGTGGCGATAAGCGGTACCCCGGTGAACTGGATTCTCGACGCGGATATTCGGAGCTTTTTCGACTCGGTCAGCCAGGAATGGCTGGTCCGATTCCTACGCCACCGGATCGGCGACGAGCGCGTCATCCGCCTCGTGCGCAAGTGGCTCGAGGCGGGCGTCCTGGACGAAGGGAGTTGGAGTGTCAGTGAGATGGGGACTCCTCAAGGGGCAGTGGTATCACCGCTGCTCGCTAACGTCTACCTTCACTATGTCTTCGACCTCTGGGCCAACCAATGGCGGAAACGCGATGCCAGCGGCAATATGATCGTCGTGCGATACGCAGACGATCTGGTCGTGGGCTTCGAGCATGAAGCCGATGCGAGGCGCTTCTGGGACGCGATGCGAACGCGGTTCGAACAGTTTGGACTCGAACTGCACGGGGAGAAGACGCGCTTGCTGGAGTTCGGCCGTCATGCGGCTGAACGTAGACAGCGGCGCGGCGCTGGTAGGACATGAACCGGTACCCATTCAGTGGACGCCACGAAGCGCGATGAGCGTTATCCACGGACGGCCGGTTCGGTCGCTTGCGACGAACCGGGACCGGCCGTCGGTGGGTAACGCGGTGCCTCTCATTGCCCCGGCGCCTTTGTCCTTGGGTCGGACTCGACAAGCCAGCGCCGCTCGAATTCCGCTGGTGTGATGTATCCCAGCGACGAATGCCGGCGCTCGGTATTGTAGTAACCGATGTACTCGACGATCGCCCGCCTGGCCTGCTCTCGAGTCTCGAAGTGCACGTCGTGCACGCACTCGACTTTCAACGTGCCGTTGACCGATTCCATCGGTGCGTTGTCCCAGCAGTCCCCCTTGCGACTCATCGACACCGTGATGCCTCGCGCCTTGAGCTTCTTGCGGTAGTCGTTGGCGGCGTACTGCGAACCTCGATCCGAGTGATGCACCAGGCCGGTGTCGGGATCGCGCCAGCCCAGCGCCACGTCCAGCGCGCACAGCGTCAACTCCTGCGGCATCGTCTCGCTCATCGCCCAGCCCACCAGCTTACGGGCGAACAAGTCCAGCACCAGCGCCAGGTACAGCCAGCCTTCGTCGGTGGGCACGTAGGTCATGTCAGCCAGCCACTTCTTGTTCGGCGCCGTTGCTGCGAAGTCGCGCTGCAGCACGTTGGGCGCCACGGGGTGGGCGTGCTTGGAGTCCGTCGTCACCACTCGAAAACGCCGCCGCTTGTGGCTCTGCAGCCCGTGCTCGCGCATCAGGCGCCCGATGCGCTTTTCGTTGACCGTCTGGCCCCGCACCTGGCTGATCTCCGGCGTCATGCGCCGTCGACCGTAGCGCCCTCGATGCTTGTGCTGACCCGCTCGAATCTGATCAACCAGCTCCTTGTCTCCACACGAGCGCTTGGATGGCGCGCGCCTGCGTGCCGCATTGAGTCCGCTGCGCGAGACCGACAGCAGCTCGCACATCGTCGTCGTCGCGTAGGTGCCGCGGTGCTTCTCGATCCAGGCGTACTTCACATCAACTCCCGAGCAAAGTACGCCGCCGCTTTTTTTAGGATTTCCTTCTCCACCCTCAGCCGGGCGTTCTCCTGTCTCAGGCGGCTCACCTCCGCCTGCAACTCCGACACCGGCTCCAGCGTCCGGCGCTTGACCAACGCCTGGCCTTTGCGGGCCAGATACACCCAGTTGGCCAGCGTCTTGTTCGACATCTCCAGCGAGCGCGCCACCGCCGCCATGCCGCGCCCACCTTCCATCACCTGCTTGACCGCCGAATCCCGAAACTCAGCCGTGTACTTCCGATCAGATCCTGTCTTCATACAACCTCCACAAAGTCAAACTAACAGACTTCGTGGCGTCCGTTTTTCGGGGACCAGTTCAACAGAGACATTCAGATTTCTTGGGTTCACGTTCATCTGCGGCAAATCCCGACGTGGAGCGTTCTTGCTCCACCGCAAGACAAGGGGCGACCGCATGCGGGCGACGCTTCAGGAGATCAAGGTGCAGTTGCGTAGCCGCATGCACGATGCCATTCCCGATCAGGGTCGGTGGCTGAAGGCAGTGGTTACGGGCTACTTCGCATACCACGCGGTGCCCACGAACACGCGGGCCCTGCATGCGTTCCGCTATCACGTCACGGACATCTGGCGGCGCACGCTTCGGCGCCGCAGCCAGAAGGACGGCGTGACCTGGGATCGCATGGCGAGGCTCGCAGCTGAGTGGTTGCCGCCACCCCGCGTCCTTCATCCATGGCCACAACAGCGCTTTGCCGTCAAACACCCGAGGTAGGAGCCGTATGCCCGAATTGGGCACGTACGGATCTGTGCGGGGGGCGCCCAGTAATGGGCGTCCCTACCGCGATCATCTCGGCTACGCCGACCTGCCCACAACCCCACCGGGCTCGACTACGACATTGTCAATTCGAAGTCAAATTCCACACGGATCGACGACGGGCCGCGCCGGTTAGCTCAAACGTTGGCAGCACAGAACCAGCGTTCTTGACGCGCCGGTCTTGTATTGCTACCATGCAATACATGAAGGCGGTTCCCCTTGCTCGAACCAAGGAAGTCCGCGACGACGGAACGATCGTCGAAGTGGTCATCTGGGAGCTACCGGAGCCACTCCCGCCAAGCAAGCACGTTTTCAAGTACCGGCTGTTCTACGGAACACGCTTGGAAGAGCGAGTGCGGTACGACAACGAGCGGGGCAAAGGGGATCATCGCCATGTGGCGGGGAGAGAGTTGACCTACGTCTTCGTGTCCGTGGATCAGCTACTTGATGATTTTGAATGCGATGTTCAGAACTGGAGTTCGCCATGAAGGCCATCATCGAAGTAGCCAAGCGAGGGGCAGCCATTCGCGGAGCACGGCAGCAGATTGCGGCGTCGCGTCGGGGCCAAGTGCCAGACTTTCGCCTAAGCTTTGAATCAGCACGGGCGCTGTTCGCCGACCTGACTCCAGCGCGGCTGGAACTCCTAGACACTTTGCGCCGCGTAGGGCCTTGTAGTGTCTATGCACTCGCAAAGGCAGCGGAGAGAAACTACTCGAACGTGCACACTGACATTGGGCGCCTCGAAGAGATCGGCCTTGTCGAGCGCACTGAAGAAGGCTCCGTATCAGTGCCGTACGAGTCAGTTGAAATTCTGGTTCCTTTGGCGCAGGTGGCGAGTGCTGCCTAACCCTCGCTCAAGCGGAGCGCCAACGGCAGGCCACCAGGCCCGGTCTGGCGGTACGCGGTACATTTTCGCCAGCCCGGGCCTGGCGTCCTGCCGTTGACCCCGCTCGAAGGTTAGGCTGCGGCGCACCCCATTTCCCACGTTCTCCGCATGCAAGACCTCACCCAACTCGCCGGGCCGCAGCTGCAACATGCGATCAATTCATCGCAATTCGACAAGCAATCCCCTCGCGGCTTCTACGAGAGCTACTTTCTGCGGGCCAATCACCCGACGAAACCACTTGCGTTCTGGATCAGGTACACACTGTTCAGCCCCAAGGGGAACCTGACCGCGACCGAGGGGCAACTATGGGCCGTCTACTTCGACGGCGAAACATCGTCGATCACCGCGATCAAGCAGTCCGTAGCACTTTCGCAGTGTTCCTTCTCCGACGCCGAGCTTCGAGTTCGAATCGGAGACGCCGTGCTCGACGAACGCAGGCTGCAGGGTTCCGTGCAGCAGCAGGCGCGCCGCTTGTCTTGGGATCTCTGCTATGACGGAGCCGAGGCGCCCGCATTTCTGTTGCCCCTGTCTCTGTACAGCCGCGGGTTCCCCAAGGCCAAGGCTCTGAGCGGCGTCCCCTTGGCTGACTTCTCCGGGGTCGTCACCGTCGATGGCCAGGCCGTCGACATCACCCGTTGGCGCGGCAGCCAGAACCACAACTGGGGCCTGAAGCACACCGATAGCTACGCCTGGGGCCAGGTGGCCGGCTTCGACTCGGACCCGACAGCATTCCTCGAATGCTCGACCGCACGCCTGAAGATCGGCCCGCTGTGGACGCCACCGCTGACCAGCGTCGTCCTGCGGGTCCAGGGCCGGGAGATCAAGCTGAATTCCATCGTTCAGGCCTTGCGCAACCGTGGCCGTTACGGCTACTTCCACTGGTCACTCGAATGCCAGCGCGGACCACTGCACGTCTCGGTGCACATGGAGGCCCCGGCGTCCCGGTTCGTCGCTCTCGCCTACGACGATCCACCCGGCGGGCAGAAGACCTGCCTCAACACCAAGCTGGCGTCGTGCACCGTGCGCCTTTCGGAGCCCGGGCGTCCTGCCCTGACGCTTTCGACAGAGCAGCGCGCAGCGTTCGAGATCCTCACGGACGCCAAGGATCACGGCATACCTCTGTCCGCCTGATCATGCACATCGTTGCCAGCTCCAGCATTCTCGGTTCGGTCGGTCGAACGCCCACGGTGGAATTGCGTAACGTCGTTCCCCAGGGATGCGCGCGTGTGCTCGTCAAGCTGGAGAGCCACAACCCGACCGGAAGCATGAAGGACAGGATGGCCTTGTCGGTGATCGACGGTGCCGTGTCCTCCGGACGACTGCAGCGCCACGGACGGGTCATCGAGTACACCGGTGGCAGCACGGGCACGTCACTGGCCTTCGTGTGCGCGGCGCGCGGTTATCCGATCACCCTGGTCACGTCGGACGCATTCAGTCGCGAGAAGCGGGACCACATGCGCGCCTTCGGGGCCGTCGTCGTCGAACTTGCCAGCGAAGGCGGCCGGACCACGAAGGAATTGATACAGCGCATGATCGCCAAGGCGGCCGAACTCAGTGCCGCACCGGATTGTTTCTACGCCGATCAATTCAACAACCCCGACGCCGCGGCGGGCTACGCCCCCTTGGCCCGGGAACTGTGGGACCAGTCCGGCGAGCAGCTCGACGCCTTCGTGCAGTCCGTGGGAACCGCGCAGTGCATCCTGGGTGTCTCGACCACGCTGCGCGCGCTGAGCCCGGGGATACGGGTCGTGGCCGTCGAACCCGCCGAGTCGGCGGTGTTGAGCGGCGGTGCGCCGGGACCCCACAAGATCGAAGGCGTGGGCCCGGGATTCGTGCCCCCGATGTGGAGGCACGACCTGGCGGACGAAGTCATCCCGGTCACGACCAGCGATGCCAAGGACATGGCTAGGCGGCTGGCGCGCGAGGAAGCCATCTTTGCCGGAACATCGTCCGGCGCCAATGTGGTGGCCGCACTTGCCCTTGCCCGTCGTCTGGGCCCTGGCCGAACCGTCGCCACGCTCATTTGCGACTCGGGTCTCAAGTACCTGTCGACGGACCTCTATGCCAGTGACGACCGAGGGCGCATCACGGCCTGACGCGTCGATCCGTTTGCATGCGCTTGGTCCCCGCAAGGCTACGATGCCGCGGCGCGGCCGCGTTTCTCACAGGAGACCCACCGTGGTTCTGCTCGAATTCTCGATGGCCCCCACCGGCCAGGGTGAAAGCCTCAGCGCGCAGGTGGCGCGCATCGTCGACGTCATCGACCGCAGCGGCGTGCCCTACCAGCTGACGCCGATGGGCACCATCCTCGAAGGCGAATGGGACGAGGTGATGGCCGTCGTCACCGCGTGCTTCGAGACGCTGAAGGCTGACTGCTCGCGCATCGGCGTTCACATCAAGGTCGACTACCGCGCCGGCCCCGCCGGGCGCCTGCACAGCAAGACCGCGCGTGTCGAAGAGCACCTGGGCCGCAAGCTGAGCACTTGAGCCCGCCTGCCGGCGCCGCCGGTGCCGCTGGTCTGTCAGTCGTCGCCGTCGCCCGGGATGCCCGCGGCGAACCAGCTGCCGGGTAATCCGGTGACGACGTTGGCCGAGCGGATCAGCAGCACCGGGTTGTCGCAGGTGGCGGGCATCACCGCGGCGTTGACGCCGTCCTGGGTGAGCGCGCCCTTGATGTGGAAATCACCGGCGGCATCCAGCGGCGACGGTGCCGACGTGAACAGGGCCGCGGTCGCGTCGGTCGGCCCGCAGGCCAACGTGGCGGCCACGTGCGTGACCGCGCCGCGGGTGCCGATCAAGTCGCCGCTGCTGAACAGCAGGCCGGAGCCCCGCGCCGAAATGACGCCGTTGCTGCCGACCTTGGCATGGAGCTTGCGCAGCACCCAGGCCCGTCCACCCGGGTTGATGCCGCGAACGACGTTGGACACGTCGACGCCGCCGGCGGCCGTCAGCGGGTCGACGCCGATGGCGCCGTTGAACGTGACCAGTGGCCGCGCCGACTTGTAGGCGAACACGCCCGTCGACGCGACGGCCAAGGTCATGACCAGCAGGACTTTCGATACGCGCATGGATACCTCCGTGGATGGCGGAATGATTCGGGGCAGGGTGGGTGACGATGCGTCGCCCGTGGTACGTGAGGACCGGCAAGGCGCTCGATGGCCAGGCGCGGTCTGATCGGTATACGGCGCGGCAGCGCGCACCATTCCATGCCTGGCGCGGGAGGTCTTCTCCCTCTCCCGCAAGCGGGAGAGGGAGTCGGG